>DATEND010000145.1:0-7447 GCA_035275245.1 Candidatus Eiseniibacteriota bacterium | reverse complement strand
GACCTCCTCGAGCGTTCGGAAGTTCACCGCGGGACGGACCGTGATCTCCTTCATGAGGCCGTTCTCTTCGAGGCCGATGCGCGTCACCGTGCCGATCCGAATCCCCGCGGGGAAAATGCCCCCGAGCCCCGACGTTTGAATCCGGTCCCCCACTTTCACGTCTTCCTGGGACGACACGTACAGCAGGTTGAGCGTTGGCTGCTCCCCGAAGTCCCATCGGACTACCCCGTCGACGCGCGAACGTTCCACGCGCGCCGCCACGGCGCAATCCCGGTGGAGGAGCGTGAGCACGCGTGCCCCATGCCCCGTGGTTCGTTCGACGCGTCCGACGAGCCCTTCAGGGGTCAGCACCGCTCGGTTCGGAAGGACGCCGTCGCCTTCGCCCTTGTCGATCGCGAGGCTACCGCCCAGGCGATCGAGGCTCCGCCCCACCACGCGCGCGGCGATCAGCTCGAACGGGTGCGGCTCGGCCAGCTTGAGGAGGCTTCGAAGCCGCGCGTTCTCGGCGCGATCCGTGCCGGCCCGGTCCAGCTCGATCTGCATTCGGGTAAGGCGCGCGCGAAGGTGCTCGTTGTCCCAATAGATGCCGACCCCGCGGTCCCACCATCCGACGACCGCGGTCACGGGGGCGAGGAGGGTGTGCTGGAGGAACCATGCGGCGCGGGCTTGTCCGGTGCGGTCCAAAAGCATCAGGCCAAGGGAGAGAACGCACGCGACGACGAAGACGGTCCAATCGGTGCGTCGTGCGAGGAAGTACCGCAGCATCGGGGCTTACGCCCGACGCTCAGTCGCGCACGACCGACATGAGCACCTTTTCGTACTGGGTGGGGTCGTCAAGGATCTTCCCGGTGCCGAGCACGACGCAGGAGAGTGGATCCTCCGCCACCGTGATCGGGAGGTTCGTCGCCTCGCGAAGAAGCATGTCGATGCCGCGCAGAAGCGATCCGCCGCCCGTCATGACGATGCCCCGATCCACGATGTCGGACGCCAGCTCGGGCGGCGTCTTTTCGAGGGACTGCATGAGCGCGTCCACGATCTGCTGGAGCGGCTCGCTTAGGGCTTCGCGCACCTCGACGGAGGAGATTTTCATGGTCTTCGGGATCCCCGCCACGAGGTCGCGGCCCTTGATCTCCATTTCCTCTTCCTGCTCGAGGCGGAACGCCGAGCCGATCTTGATCTTGATCTGCTCCGCCGTCTGCTCGCCGATGAGGAGGTTGTAGGCCTTCTTCACGTACTGCACGATCGCCTCGTCCATCTCGTCGCCGCCGACGCGGATCGACTGCTGGTTCACGATCGAATTCAATGCCATGACGGCGATCTCGGTCGTTCCGCCGCCGATGTCGATGATCATGTTCCCGGACGGCTTTCCCACCGGGAGGCCGACGCCGATGGCCGCTGCGATCGGCTCGGGGACGAGCAGCACTTCGCGAGCGCCCGCATGCTGCGCCGAGTCTTGCACGGCGCGCTTTTCCACCTCGGTGATGCCCGATGGAACGCAGATGATGATGCGGGGGCGGACCCACGTGCGGCGGCGAAGTGCCTTCTGGATGAACTCTCGGAGCAGGTCTTCGGTCTTCTCGAAGTCCGCGATGACGCCGTCCTTGAGAGGGCGAACGGCGACGATCTCGTCGGGCGTGCGGCCGAGCATGCTCTTGGCCTCTTTCCCGACCGCGATCACTTTTCCGGTCGTGCGATCGACGGCCACGACCGACGGCTCGTTTAGAACGATCCCCTTTCCGCGCAGATAGACGAGGGTGTTTGCCGTCCCAAGGTCGATCGCGACGTCATTCGAGAATACGCCCATCAACTGGTCGAGAAACATCCTTGCCTCCCGAAACCCTTGGGTCGACACGGCAGGAGACTCCTTCGCCTCGCCCGGGCAGGCAACGCGAGCATCAAAAGTTCGTGCGCCCGCACCGTAACAGAGGGCCCTCGGACGGGCAAGGTGTTTCTCCCCGGAAGCTGCGTTGACAGACCGATATACGGGTGGTAGCGTCGGCCACGGGAAGTGTGGATCCATGACGTTTCCAAGGGAGGGTATCGGCCATGGCCCGGACGAACTTGAGACCTCTCGCCGCGATCGTTCCCGCAGCCCTGTTTTTCGCGGTCGCGACCGCCGTCGCCGCCCCACCGACGGGAAACACGAGCGCCCCTCCCGGGGTCGACCGGTCCGCCGGGTCGAGCCATCATGAAAAGATCGAGGAGATCCAATCCATCGGCGTCGATCGCCAACTCGCGTCGTTTGCCGGGACCGTGCTCGACGTGAACGACCGTCCGCTCGCGTCCGTCCAAGTGAAGCTTTTCATCGACGGGCAGCTAGCGGGAACGGCGCTCACGGAGACGAACGGACACTACGATCTTCGCACACCGTACGACCCCTCCCAGGACGCGACCGTCCTGCTTTGGTTCGTCGCGCACGAGCGTGGGCTCATGGCCAAGGAGCTCGTGATTCGGGAGTCCAAGGCGAGCCTTGCAAATGGCCTGATCTCGAAGTGCGTGCCGCGGGCGGCGTTCACGCCGGGCCGGCAGTTCCGCGTCTACATGTTCGATCCCGAGAGCCGAAACAAGGAACTCGCGGAAGCCGACTGCCTTCCCTAGCCGCTAGGCGGCGCCCTTCTCCAGCCGTTCGGCCGCGCGCATCGTCGCGGCCAGCCGGTCCTTGACGATCGCCTCGACGTCGGCGGGAAGCGCCCGCCGCGCCAGTTCCTCGTAGATGTACCGGGCGCGCCCCGGATTGTTGAGAGCCCGCCGCTGAATGTCCGCGCTCTTCAACATCGCCAGGGTCGCGAGGTGGCGGTCGGGATACCGTTTCCCATAGGCCTCGTAGGCTCGGCTGGCCTCGCTGGGCCGGCCCAATTCCTCGAATCCCCGCGCGATCCGCAGCTGATCGGCGGCCGGGAGGACCACCCCCCCGCCTAGGAGCCGTCGCATCTCCTCGTAGAGGTCGCACGCGCTTCGCGCGTCGCCCCGGAGGAGGTACTGGCGAATGGCCTCCCGGAAGCGGCTGGCCGATTGAGCCTCCTGGTGCGTGACGCGCTGAAGACGCGCCGCCTGCGCGAGCGCTTCGGGATCCGCGGGGTCCTTCGCGAGGAACGATTCGTACTCCCCGAGCGCCGCGAACCACTCCCCACGATCCGCGTAGCGCGCGCCCACGGCCAGGTGGCGCTCGAGCCGCGCTTCCGGCACCAGGCCCATCGCCAGGCCAAAGACCATCCCGAACGCCGCGCCGCCCAGATGCGCGATGTACGCGGTCTCGGAGGCGATCCCGACGAACTGATAGGCCAGCGTGAGGGCGAGCCAGAGCCCGATCCCCACGATCGCGGGAAGGGAGAAGGAAGCGGGCTTGGCGACTCCCTGCAGGAGGAGCATCGTGAAGGACACGAATCGAAGCCGTGCGTAGTAGAGGCGCACGAGGAAGAGCCCCATGAGGCCGGAGATCGCACCCGAAGCGCCCACGATGGGGACCGAGGTCAGATCGGGCCACCACGCGAGGATCGCGGCCGCCTGGGCCAGGTTGGACAGCCAACCGCAGGCGAGGTAGGCGATGGTGAAGCGCACGCGTCCCAACCGAGCCTCGAGCGGTGGGCCGAAGACGGCCAAGAACACGAGATTCCCCAGGAGGTGGAGGAGGTCGGCGTGCAGGAAGAGCGAGGCGATGGCCGTGCCGACGCTCGGTTCGGCGGCTTTGAACGCGAGCGCGTAGAGGGTCGCGGCATCCCCTCGACTCGCGAGGGCGATCCCGTGGCTGAAGAGGTTCAGAAGGACGATCGAGAGGGTGACCCACGGCGTGGAACGCACGCGCGCGTCGGTCCCGACCGGCAACCAATAGAAGTAGTACACGCTTGATTGGCCCCTCTGGAATCTCTACACTACCTCGGGCCTAAAAATGAAGCGTTTTCGTCACTTACGCGAGAACCCTCGCCCTCACGACCGACAAGGAACCGCCATGGAGACTGCGACCAGCTCGACCGGAATGGACATGGGCTCCGGGATTCAACGAGAGCTCGACCCGCTTGAAAACGCGCGGCTTCAATTCGAAGAGGCGGCGGCGAGGCTCAAGCTCGACGAGGCCTTTGTTCAAATCATCAAGGAGCCCCGCCGCGCCACGATCGTGAAACTCCCCGTGCAGATGGACGACAAGTCGTTCCGGGTCTTCACGGGGTACCGCGTGCAGCACTCCATCATCCGCGGGCCGGCCAAGGGCGGGATTCGCTACCACCCCGACGTGACCCTGGACGAGGTGACGGCGCTGGCGGCGTGGATGACGTGGAAGTGCGCGGTCGTCGGAATTCCCTTCGGCGGCGGCAAGGGCGGGATCCAGTGCGACCCGACGAAGATGTCCCAGGCCGAGCTGGAGCGTTTGACGCGGCGCTACGTCGCCGACCTGATCGACGTGATCGGCCCCGATTCCGACGTGCCCGCGCCGGACGTCAATACGAACGAGCAGACGATGGCGTGGATCATGGACACGTACTCCATGCATGCGCGGCACACGGTCAACGCGGTCGTCACCGGTAAGCCGCTCGCGCTGGGCGGGTCGGCCGGCCGCCGCGAGGCCACGGGTCGCGGCGTGCTCTTCGTCGTGCGGGAAGCGGCGAAGCGGATCAAGCTCGACCTGAAGGGTGCGAAGGTCGTCGTCCAGGGCTTTGGAAACGTCGGCTCGGTGGCGGCCGACCTGCTGTCCAAGGACGGCGCCCTGATCATCGCGGCGAGCGACGTCGGTGGCGGGGTCCAGAATCCCGCCGGCCTCGACATCCCGGCGCTGATCGCCCACGTCGCGAAGACGAAGACCGTCGCCGGGTTCCCCGGCGCCACGCCGGTCGACGGCAAGGCGATCTTGGAGATCCCCTGCGACATCCTCGTTCCGGCCGCGCTCGAAAACCAGATCACGCACGCGAACGCCGGAAAGGTGAAGGCGCGCATCATCGCCGAGGGCGCCAACGGACCGACCACGCATCAGGCCGATAAGATCCTGAACAAGGCCGGCGTCCTCGTGATCCCGGACATCCTCGCAAACTCGGGCGGCGTGACGGTCTCCTATTTCGAGTGGGTGCAGGACCGCATGGGGTTCTTCTGGCGCGAGTCCGAGGTGAACGAGCGGCTCGAGGACATCATGGTGAAGGCGTTCCAGGACGTCGCCCAGATGGCCGACCAGCACAAGGTGTCCTTCCGCGTCGCGGCGTTCATGCTGGCGATCAAGCGCGTTGTGGACGCGATCCAGCTTCGCGGGGTCTACGCCTAACCCCCAGTTCCGGCGCGCGCGCTCGTTTCACGAAACCAAGCCTTCTTCGTACGTGAGGCGCCCCCGAGCGAGCGTGGCGATGGCGCCGAGCGGGAGCGGCAGATTCGACACGCCGTGCCCCGACCGAATTCCCCGCCACGCGGGCGCGCTCAGCGCCGACAGGTGATCGCGGAGCACCGTGGCCAAGGGCAGCTCGCGACGCCCCGGGCGCGGCACGCATTTCAAGAAATCGCCGAGCGCCACGCCCGCCACACCCCGTAGCCATCCCCCTAGGCGAAGCACCGCCAGCATGCCGTCGATCTTGTAGGGCGGCTCGTTCACTTCCTCGAGGAAGAGGAGCCGGCCGCGAAGCGGCGGCAGAAGCCCCGATGCCGCGGCGTAGTGGACGAGCACCAGATTTCCCCCCACGACGCGGCCGCGCGCGGCGCGGGTGGGTCCCGCGAGACGCCGCGGGGCGTTGAACGTCCTCCATGTGGGGGCGGGCCGAGGCTCCGTCGTCCAAGCGAGCCACCGCCGAAGCTCGCTTCCCCTCCCGCGCGAGAGCCCCGTCAAATTGGGCCCATGGAGCGTGCGCACCCCGGCGCGACGCGCGAACCCGAGATGGAGGAGGGTCGCATCGGAGAAGCCGGCGAAGATCTTCGGGTCGCGCTTCATCGCGGTCCAGTCCACCTCCGACGCGATCCGAAGCGCGCCGTAACCTCCGCGGGCCATCAGAATGCATCGGATGTCGGGATTCCGGAGCATTCGGTTCAGGTCCGAGGCGCGCACCGCGTCCGTGCCGGCCAGGTGCCCGCGCCGGTCGCCGACGTGCTTGCCCATGACGACCCGAAAGCCCGCGCTCTCGAGCGCGCGGATTCCCGCCATCAAGTCCGCGGCGCGGACCGGTCCAGATGGAGCCACCACCCCGATCCGGTCGCCCGCTCGAAGCCGCGGCGGCGCAATCGGGATCAACGCGGGATCCCGGCCGGCGCGGGCGGCCCGATCGCCGGATCGCGCTTGTAGCGGCTCAAAACGCCCACGACTTCTTCTTCCGCCTGGCGCGCCGACGCGATGCTGCCGCGATTTCCATTCGTGATCATGGCGAATGCGATTCGCTCCCCGTCGAAGGTGCGCAGGTACCCTGCGAGCGCGCTGACGTTGGTCAAGGACCCTGTCTTCGCGCGTAGATCCCGCCGGGGATCGAGCCCCGGGAACCGGTTCTTCAACGTGCCGAGCGCTCCGGGAGCCGCCAGGCGATCGCGGAACGGTTCCGCGAGCGTGGAATCCTGATCGTGGCTCCAGAGCCATCGAACCAGCGCGCGCGCGGTCAGCAGATTCTGGGGCGAGAGGCCCGAGCCGTCGACAAGCGAGAGGTCGAGCGTGTCGACGCCCGCCTCGGCGGCCAACCGGCGGGACTCTCGTAGCCCCGCGTCACGATGTTTTTCAGTGGGAGCGGGATCGAGGAGCCGAAGGAGGGCCTCCGCCTCTGCGTTCAAGCTGACCGCGTTCACGATCCCAGCCATCTCCGCGGCGGGCGGCGACACGTGCGCCAGAACCACCGCGCGCCGGTCTTTCTTGACCTCGCGCCAACCGGCCGGCATTCCGGCCGCCCCAGCCGCCCCAGGGGCCCCGGCTACGAAGAGCGGCCCCTCGACGTCTCGCCCACCGGCGGCTTGGCCGCCGTGTGGCACGACGCGAACCCGGGCATTCTCGATCTCGGTGCCGGCCCGTCGCATCGCGCCGAGCAACACCAGCCCCGCCGCGGAGTCCGGGTCGGGAACGGAGACCTGCTTCTTCACCGTCCCGTCCGGAGGGACTTGGCCGCGGACGCGTAGCCGCGCGTCGAACGGCCTTCGATCTAAGTCGAGCCACCCCGGCTGGCCGGCGGCGGCCATCCCCACCCTCGCGTCGAGCGTGATCGGGACCTCGGGCGGCTCGAGCGCCAGGGACACGCCACGCGGCCCCACGGTCGCCACGAGCGACGCGGCGTTGCCGTTCGCGAGGATCGCATTCACGGGCGCGCCGTACGCGTGCGGGATGTCTTCGAGGGCCCAGCTCGGGGCGTACGGCTCCGGCGCGAAAAGAGTTCCGTCGATCCAGAGGGTTCCTTCGAACCGTTCCAACCCGCTCGCGTGAAGCAGGAATGCCACCGAGTCGAGGAGCCCGCGCGAGCCCGGCGACAGAAGCTGCGTCACGTCCGGGGCACCGCTGCCGCGTAGGTAGAGA
>DATEND010000144.1:0-2270 GCA_035275245.1 Candidatus Eiseniibacteriota bacterium | reverse complement strand
CGACGATCCGCGCGTGGGAAGCTGTCTCCTGAACCGGAGCCTCGCTTGGTCTGCGCTTGGCGACACGACACGCGCCCGAAACGACGCCCTCGAGGCGCAGCGTCGGGGAACGCCGGTCGATCCCGCGTACCTGGCGCGGCTCGGCGGTTAGCCTCCGAACCCGGTCACCAAATCAGCGGATGTCGACGTCAGGGCTCGCCAAGCCCAGGTCCACGTCGTCGATCGGATCGAGTCGCAGGAGGTCGTCCCGCAGCGGCGCCGCATCCTGCGTCAGCGCCGTCAGCGCGAGATCCTCGGCGGGCGGGAGATCCTCGAGAAATACGAACGCGGCTCCGGCCATGAATCGCGGGAGCGCCTCGCGGGCATAGCGGCCCGTGGACCCAGCCTTCTGCCTCGCCTCCAGCACCTGCGTCACCGTGGTGGCCGTACCGCACACCGCCTTCCAGCGGGTTTCCACGTCCCGGACGCGGTTCGGATCCGAAGCGCGCGTGGTCTCCGACACGAGCGAATAGGATGCGGGGTCCCCCTCGGGCCGATAGGAGGTCCAGACGACCCGGGCCATCGTCGACCGGTCGAAGTGCCGCGTCGCGATCGACGCTCCGGTCTCCGTGGAGATCACCTCGTAATCCACGCCCACGGTCACGTCGCGCACCCGGGCGATCACCTCGATGGGCACCTCGATCCACCGGGTCGTGGTCCGGCCCTGCGGGTCCGTTTCCACGATCCGGCGCGCGATCGAGTCCTTGAAGACGCTGAGGCGCGTCGAGGACTTGATGTCGCCGATCGAGCCCCAGACGATCCGCTGCGCCCCGGCCGACCGCCCGAGGCGAACCGCCTCCCTCCGGGACACGCCGTCCAGTTGCGAGACCGTCATGGCGCGTTCCAGCGCTTCGCCGCCGAGAATACGCGTGAAGCGGACCGAAGGCGGCCCAAAGTCCTGAATCAGGTTATCGCGCCAGGCTCTCGCCACCTGGAATCCGAACCGCGGATCCCCGGAACGCGCGCGAAACGGCACGACCACCACGCGCGTCAGCGCCTCCTCGAAGGCGAGGTCCGCCCGCTTCTCCACGTCGCGGTATCCCGGGACATAGAGTTCGGCCTCGGCGAACTCGGCGCACGCTTTCTTCGGCCGGTCGGAACGCTCCGCCTCGACGGCGCGCTTGTAATGGAAGCGGACTGCCATCTGGCGATACGCCTGTTCCTCGGCGGGCCAGTCGTCGCCGACCGGAATGGTCGCGTAGTGCGCCGCGCTCTCCCGAAACTCGGTCAACTCCAGCACCAGCGCCGCCGCCCGGAGGCTGTCCGTCGCCGCGAGCGCGCGGATCCGGCGCTGCCACTCCTGAGCGATCGATGCGCCGGCGGCCGTGGCGGCTGTCCGGGCGCGCGGGTTTCCCGGCTCCTTGTCGAGCGCCCGCGTAGCCAGCTGCCAGGCCCGGTGGGCGTCGCCCTGGGCGAGTTTTTCCTCACTCTTGTCGGTCAGTTTTGACGTGCCGGCGCATCCGATTCCGACCGCGAGCGCCAGAAGTACCGGAACGATTCTTCGAAACATAATGAGGCCCCCCTTTGTCCAACGTTTATCGGCCGGGGGCGAAAAGATCCTGACCGATTCCGGGGGAAGCCACGCCGCCTTGACATTGGAGGCAGGGACGGAAAGTTGTATGCTCGGTGCCTTGGGAGCGATCCGCCGGCCTGGCCTCCAGGGGCGCGATTACGGCCACCTAAAGCTATATACCACAATAATATATAGATTTGGATCGCCCTCCGCGTTTCGAATTGGAGGGCGGTACTCGATTTCGTCCAGAGGGCGGTAACCATTTGCCGGCTCTCGCCGTACTCTAAACGTGCCCCACGTTCACCGTCGGTTCCGTATCACCAGGAAATGGAGGCTGTTGAGCGATGAAGAAGCGAATTCTGTGGATCGGCGCCGCGGTTTTGATCGTGGGTGGCGTCGTGGGAGCGGTGGCGCTCCGCGGCCGCGGCGACAAGTCGATGGAAGTCCAAACCGCCAAGGCTGCCCGGCAGAAGATCGTCCAGAAGGTCAGCGCCACGGGCAAGGTCCAGCCCAAGACCCAGGTGAAGATCAGCGCCGACGTGAGCGCGAAGATCAAGCGGCTCGGCGTCGTGGAGGGGCAATGGGTGACGAAGGGCACGTTCCTCGTCGAGCTGGACCGGGAACGCTACGTGGCCGCGGTGGAGAACAACCAAGCGGCCGTCAGCTCCGCCCAGGCGAATGCTTCCCTCGTGCGCCAGAACATGGATCGCGCCGAGAA
>DATEND010000143.1:0-2550 GCA_035275245.1 Candidatus Eiseniibacteriota bacterium | reverse complement strand
TCCTCCAGCGGACCATGCTCGGCGCGACCTGGCCGCTCGCGTTCGAGCTCCCGGCCCAGCCCGAAGGCTCCGCCGATCTCCACGTGCAGGTCTCGTTCGCCTACTGCCACGAAGGGCAAGGCGTCTGCGTTCCAGCGAATCCCGCCTGGAGCGTTCCGGTCCGCTTCGCCGATCAGGGCGAGGCGGCCGCCGAACTCTCCGCGTCGTTAGCCTGATCGTTCCCCGGAGCGCGCGCTCTTCATGACGGGCTTGACGGGTCCCCTCGGGATCGTCCTCACGGCGATACAGGTCCTCGCCATTCCGCTCCTCGTCCTCGGGAACGCGTTCTTCGTCGCGGCCGAATTCTCGCTGGTCACCGTGCGCCGCACGCGGCTCGAGGAATTGGCGGCCAAGCGCACGCCAGGCATCTCCTTCGCGGTCGAGGCGACGCGGCGGATCGACGACACCATCGCCGCCACGCAGCTCGGGATCACGATGACGTCCCTGGCGCTCGGATGGGTGGGCGAGCCCGGCCTGGCGCGCGCGATCGAGCCCTGGTTCTGGTTCATCCCGGACCGGTGGGCGCCGCTCGCCGCGCACGGCATCGCGACCGCGGTCGCCTTCTTGTTCATCACGTTCCTGCACGTGGTGGTGGGAGAGCTGGCGCCCAAGACCGTGGCGCTCCGGATCCCGGACGTCGTGGCGATTCGCGTGGCCGCGCCTTTGCTGGCCTTCGAGCGCGTGTTCCGCCCGTTCATCGCGTTGATGAACGGGTCCGGGAACGCGCTCGTGCGGCTCCTCGGTTTCAAGCCCGCGCCGCACGCGGGGCACCTGCACTCGGTGCAGGAGCTCGAGCTATTGGTGGAGGACGTGAGCGAGGCGGGGCGGATGTCGGTGGAGCAGGCCGATATCTTGAAAAACGCGTTCAAGCTGCCCGAGAAGAAGGTCCGCGAGTCGATGGTTCCGCTGCGCGAGACGATCATGCTCGAATACCGGATGAAGCCCGAGCAGATCCTGAACGCGCTCCTGGACAGCGTGCACACGCGATTTCCGGTCTTCGACGGCGAGCGAACGCGCGTCGTCGGCATCGTGAACGCGAAGGATCTCTTCGCGATCTACGCCTCGAGCGGCCTCATCAACCTGGAGGACGCGATGTTTCCGGTGACGTGGGCGCCCGCGGAGCGGAGCACGGCGGATCAGCTCAAGGAGTTCCGCCGCGCGCGGCGGCAAATGGCGATGGTGATCGACGACGCGGGCATCCCGATCGGCATCATCACGCTGGAGGACATCGTCGAGGAGCTGGTCGGCGACATCGAGGACGAGCACGACCTGACGGCGGGGAAGTAGCGTCGCGCACGCTTCACGTACCGCTTCAGCCGTGGCCCGGGTGGCGGAATGGCATACGCAGGGGTCTTAAAAACCCCTGGCCGAAAGGCCTTGCTGGTTCGAGTCCAGCCCCGGGCACGACGACTCGATTCTATCCAGGGCCCTCGCTACTGAGCGAGCACTGTTCCATCACGAGCCGCCATTCGCCGGCGAGCTTCTCCCAGATCATGACGCACCGTTGATCATCCGTGAATGAAGTGCCCTCGAACGAGCCGGCGCCCCGATAGCGGTGCCGCACTAAGGCCGCCTCACGGCCCAAGGCACGCACGACGACCTCGGAGCGCGTGCCATGATCCAGCCGATAGCTCGGGGAACGCACGACGTTCAGGATGGCCAGACGATCGAGGATCGCCCCGCTCGGGCCGACGTAGAGATAATCCTCGGCCGCCAGCCGTTCGACGGTCGCGGCTTCCTTCTTCAGCCACGCTTGAAACCAGCGATCGCTCAGGCTGCGCAGCTCCGACAGCGGGTCGTTCCGGGCGGCTGACCCGGCCTTCGACTTGCTTGGCACGCGCTACCGGCTCGCGGCCTCCCGCTTCGCCTGCTCCCGCATCTCCTCGCTCGCGTAGATCGCGACCTCGACGCGGCGGTTCTTCGCGCGGCCCGAGTCCGATTCGTTCGACGCCACGGGCTCCGTCTCGCCACGGCCGCGCGTCCCGATGCGATCGCGGTCCACGCCCCGCGAGATGAGGTAGCGCGCGGCCGATTCGGCGCGCCGCTCGGAGAGATCCTCGTTGTACGCCTCGCTGCCGACCGCGTCCGTGTGCCCGACGATGAGCAGGTTCGAGCCGTCGTACTTGTCGAGGCTGTTCGCGAGCTCGTTCAGGTTCGACCGCGCGTCGCCCCGGACGACGTCCGAATCGAAGCCGAAGAGGAGCCCGGAGGCGAACGTCACCTGGATGCCCTCGCCGACGCGCTCGACCGTGGCGCCCGGGATGTTCTGCTCGAGTTCCTTGGCCTGCTTGTCCATCTGATTTCCGATGATCGCGCCGGCCACGCCGCCGACCACGGCGCCGATGATGACGCCCTTCGCCGTCGAGCCGCTGTTGTTGCCGATGATGCCGCCGACGGCGCCGCCCGTTGCCGCACCGATGATCGCGCCCTTCTCCTTGCCGCTGAGCGAAGAGCAACCCGCGCCCATTAAAACGAGACCTGCAACCGCCACCCGCAGGCCCGCAGACATCA
>DATEND010000142.1:0-2221 GCA_035275245.1 Candidatus Eiseniibacteriota bacterium | reverse complement strand
CCAAGAGCAGCCTCGTCGTCAATCCCACCAGCTCGCTCAACTTCTACACCTGCCAGCCGGGCCAGAACCTCCTCGGGTGGGCAACCTTCCCGTGGAATCTCGCCGGAAACCCGACCATGGACGGCGTGGTCGTGCACTGGGCCTCGCTCCCGGGCGGTCCGCTCGCTCCGTACAACCTGGGCGGCACGGGCTCGCATGAGGTCGGACACTGGGTGGGTCTCTACCACACGTTCCAAGGCGGATGCGGCGGCGATTGCGCCACGACCGGCGACCTCGTGTGCGATACGCCGGCCGAGGGAACGGCGACGTCGGGATGCCCGGGCGGCAAGGACACGTGCCCGGCAGCCGGGCTCGATCCGATCCACAACTACATGGATTACTCGACGGACATTTGCTACAACCAGTTCACCACCGGCCAGGACGCACGCGCCGACTTCATGATGGCGACCTACCGTCCGGCCATCGGCTCCGCCCGTCTCGCCGACGCCGCCGGACGCTTCGAGAACGGAAACACGCTCCAGAACGCGATGGGCAAGCAGCTCGTCGAGTTCCGCGCCAAGCCGAATCCGTTCAACCCGCGCACGAAGATCGAATTCGGAACGGTCCGTGAGGGCCGCGCCTCGGTCCGCGTGTTCGACATCCAGGGCCGTCTGGTCTCGACGGTCGTCGACGCCAAGCTCCCGGCGGGTAACCACACGTACGAGTTCGACGCCGGCAAGCTCGCGAGCGGCGTCTATCTGATGGTGTTGAAGGCGGAGGGCCGGCCACAAGAAGTGCGGCGGCTTTCGCTGCTCAAGTAGTCCGAATCGAACACACGCTCCCGCTCCGCGGGGGTGGGCGAGCGGCGGGGCCGGCTCCGAAAGGAGTCGGCCCCGTTCGCTTTGGTTCGCCGGCGGAGCGCCTGCCCGTTGGTGCTACAATTCTCGAACGCGGAACGGCGCACCTGCGCCGCCCCTGGCGTCCTGTGGATCCGGGGGTCGCGCGCATCGTAGGGAGGAACTGCCATGCATCGATCGATCCGCGTCCCATTCGTCGTGATCACAGCGCTCGTGCTCTCGCTCTGCTCCTTCGGAAACCAGGCCGACGCGAAGAGCGGCCGACCGTTCGTGCTCGACGGGGTCACCTTCGAGAGCCAGGAAGCGTTCATCCAGAGCGGCGGCCGATGCGGCACCACGATGCGCGGCCGGCCCGCCCGCGCGCCCTCCGCGGATCAGATTCGAGATTGGATCGCCGAAAAGAAGATCGCCGCCGCCGGCGTGATCCCGGTCGCGTTCCACGTCATCTCGGGCGCGCGCGGTGAAGGAAACGTTCCCGAAGCGTGGCTCGACGCGCAGATCGACGTCCTGAATCGGGCCTACGCCGGACGCGGCTACGACGGCCGCGTCGTGCGCGGCGCCGCGAACACCGGATACTCGTTCACGAAGGCGAGCGTCAGCCGCACGCAGGACAACCAGTGGTTCAAGATGAGCCCGGGCTCCCAAGCGGAGTTCGTGGCGAAAACCGCGCTGAACGTGAGTCCCCAGACGACCCTCAATCTCTATACCTGCAAGCCGGGCCACTTCCTTCTCGGCTGGGCCACCTTTCCGTGGGAGCTGGCGGGAAATCCGGCCATGGACGGCGTCGTGATCCACTACGCCTCGCTGACCGGCGGGCCGCTCGCGCCGTACAACCTCGGGGGCACGGCGGTGCACGAAGTCGGTCACTGGATCGGACTCCTCCACACGTTCCAAGGCGGGTGCGGCGACGAATCGGAGACGGGATGCGCGTCGACCGGCGATCTGGTGTGCGACACGCCGGGAGAGGCCGGCCCGACGTTCGGATGCCCTGACGGCAAAGACACCTGCCCTGGCGAGGGTGAGGATCCGATCCACAACTACATGGATTACACGGACGACGCCTGCTACGACAACTTCACCGACGGCCAGGACGCGCGCGCCGACTTCATGATGGCGACCTACCGTCCGGCCATCGGCTCCGCCCGCCTCGCCGACGCCGCGGGACGCACGCTCCAGAACGCGATGGGCAAGCAGCTCGTCGAGTTCCGCGCCAAGCCGAATCCGTTCAACCCGCGCACGAAGATCGAGTTCGGAACGGCTCGTGAGGGCCGCGCCTCGGTCCGCGTGTTCGACATCCAGGGCCGTCTCGTCTCGACGGTCGTCGACGCCAAGCTCCCGGCGGGTAACCACACGTACGAGTTCGACGCCGGCAAGCTCGCGAGCGG
>DATEND010000141.1:0-9296 GCA_035275245.1 Candidatus Eiseniibacteriota bacterium | reverse complement strand
CGCGCTGCCGCTCGAAGGAGTAGTTCAAATCCTCCAGGAACACCTTCTCGTCGATCTTCTCCTCGTTGAGCGCCCACGTGTCCTCGGGCCACCCGAGCGTCTTGTAGAGCCCGACACGTTTGGCGACCTCGGCTGAGTATCCGTTGGGTTTCGAGATCGGGATCGCGGGGCGTCGCGGGTCGAGATTGATCGGCGAGAGATAGACTCGAAGCTCGGGGAACGCCTCGAGAACGTGAAATCGCGCGATGCCGCGGACCGTGACGAGCGGCGCGATCGTGTACTGGATGTCGTACCAGTCGCTCCACGCGCCCTGCCGGACGTTCCGCACCTGGCCCTGGAGCGCGATCTGCACCGAGCCCGGCCGGCCGCTTCGCCGACGGAACTCGACCGGCACCGTGAGGTCGGGAATGCGACCCTCGGCGTCGCGCGCCGCGAAAGGATTCCGCGGGCCGTGAACGACCGAGCGGGCACGCCCCTGCGCGTCCACGCGGATGCGCGCCACCTTGCCTCCCATTTCGGTGTCGCCGGCGTTCGTGGCGTCGGTGGCGTAGTACGAAAACGTCCCCATCGTGCCGCGGATGTCTGGAACCCCGAGCCCGGAGAGGAGTACGCCATTCTGGAGGGTCTCGGGGGGGAAGTTGATCGGCGCTTCCAGGACCACCGCCTTGATCCCATTTCGCGAGGCAACCTTCCAGAAGGTCGTCCCCTGGCGGTTGTTCGTGATCGTGGGCGCCTTCGTCGGCAGGAAGCCGAGCGCGAACTTCCCGCGCTGGATCGTCACCGTCGAGAAGTCGGGGTAGTAGGTCGCGGGATTCCGGCGAAGGAAGTCGTAGATTCGGGTCTTTCCCGGGTTCATCCCGGTCGAGAATGCCGACCACGCCACGGGGGATTGGGCCGGGTTCGTAGTGGCCAGGCGGCGCATGGCGCCGTTCGCTCTCATCGACGCGAGATTCGGGAGCTTCCCCTGGGCCAGAAGGCGCTCGGTAAGCTCCGCATCCATTCCGTCGAAGCCCAGGATGTAGACGCGTTCGCCGGACCCGACCGGCGCAGGCGTATCGCTTGGGATCAGAAGGAGCAGGGTGGCGAGGAGCGCGACCGGCCCCAGCATTCGCATCGATGGAGCCCTCGGGTTCCGGACGGATGGGCGTGAGGTTTCGCCGTCGATCGTATCATTCGCACTCGAAGGGTGTCAAAGCAGCGCGCAGAGCGGATTTGGCCGCCGCCGCGCGCCTTGACGCCCCTTCGGCGCCGTTCCTATACTGAACGAGTAGCGTTGGTTCCTGACGCGACACGTCCAAGGGGAAGGCCCATCCATCCCGACTTTGGCTCCATGAAATTGCGCTTCGCGCCGGTTCTGGTCGCTCTATTCGCGATCCTCGCCGGGGGAATGCCCGCGCCCGCCGCTTCCGCGCCTGCGGCGTCCACGACCGCCGCCTCCGCGGCCGCCGCCACATCGGCCACCGCGGATGCGAAGCTCGGCCCCTCGCCGGTTCGCACCGTGGCGCAGGACCTTCGCGGCGCGACGTTCGAGGTGATCCCCGACCCCGCCCGTTTCGAGACGCTGAATTCCGATGGAACCTTGTACTCGCGCGTCACGGTTCGCGGCGCCCTACTCATGGAGGCCGCCGGTCGCCCCGCGCTTCCCACGATCACGCTCCACGCCGCAATCCCCGAGGGAATGAGCCCGCGGCTTCGAATCGTCTCCGAGGAATGGGACGATCGCATGGCACCGCCGCCGGTCCCGGTCACGCGTCAGCGCTTCGTCGGTGACGACCCGAGGACCGGACCCATCAGCGAATTCAAGGTCGAGCCGAACCCCGCGATCTATCGAGGCGCGGCGGTATACCCACCGGCCGGAGCGTCGGTCGGCGCCGGCGCGCTCGTGGGCAGCTGGTGGGTGGCGCCGATCCACGTGCGGCCGGTGCGGTGGAATCCCTCAACCGGCGCCTACCGCGTGCTCCGGAAGATGTCGCTCGCCGTCGACTTCGTTCCCGCGACCGATCAGGACCTTCGCCTTCGCCCGGTGTCGCGCCCGCGCGTCCAGGCCGCGGTGTGGGATCGCGTGCAGCGGGGCCTCGTGAAGAACTACCAGGCCGCGCGCGCGTTCCCGCAACGGCCCCCGGTGACGCCGCGACGCTCCGCCCTCCCGGCTCGCTCTCGATTCGCCGCCAACCCCGAGTTCAAATTGCGCGTCGCGCAGTCGGGTTGGACGTCGGTGTCGTACGCGACCCTCGCCTCGGCCGGCTTTCCGTCGGGGATCGCGATCAATCTCGTGGGGATCCAGGAGCGCGGCTATGACGACGTTGGGGACAGCGCCACCGCCACGCAGATTCCGGTCGTCGCGCGCGACGCAAATCTGAATTCGGTCTTCGACGGCGGCGATGCGATCGCCTTCTTCGCGCGAAACGTGCGGGATCGCGTCGGAAACGGCAACGTCGAGAACCGCTATACCAATGAAAATGTCTACTGGCTCTCGTGGGACGTGACCCCGGCTCTGACGCCGGGCCCGATCCCTGGCGTCGTGGCCGGCGCCGTTCCGGGCCCGACATCGTTCCGAGAGGTGATCCGGCTCGAAGAGAATCACGTCGCGTGGACGGCGCCGAACCCGACCGGCGCATCGCCGCCCGAGGCGGTCGATTACCTGTTCTGGGCGGACGGGGAAGCGCCGGATCAGTTCGGGACGACGATCCCGTTTGCGGCTCCCGACCCCGCGCAGCCGTTTCGGATCCGTTCGCGCCATCAGGGAACGACCACCACGACCCACCGATTGTCGATCTTCTTCCAGGGCTCCTCCGGCGTCATGGATACGCTGGCGCTCGCCGACCAGTTCGTCGACGACGACATCTACTTCCTGGACACGGGATTCACGATCCCGGGATCCCACATCGGCCCCGGGACGAACCAGTACCGGCATGTGGGAGAGCGGAGGCCGCCGGGTTTGACCGACTTTCAGCCCGGGAGCAAGGCGATGCTCGACGTCGTGGAAGTGACGTATAACCGCCTCTACGTGGCGCAGAACAACGCGCTCCGGTTCACGAGCGGCTCGACGACTGGACTTTTCGACCTGGCCGTAACCGGATTCACGTCGTCTGCGATCGAGGTCTACGACGTCACGGTCCCGACCGCTCCGCTTCGAGTCCTGCCGGTGAACGTGACCCCGGCCGGTCCGACCTTCACGGTCCAGTTCCAGACGGACGCATCCGGCGGCGAGCGCCGCTTTGCTGCGGTCGTTCCGGGAGCGGAGAACCCGCTCGGGGCCGGGGCGGTCGTCGCCGATCAAACATCCGACCTTCGCACGCCCGGCGCTTTCGGGGCCTCGAATGAAGCGCGCTCCATCGTGATCACGCCCGGCGCATTTCTCGCGCAGGCGACGCGCCTGGCCAACTATCGGCGCGGTCAGGGATACGTCGTCGAGGTGGCGGACATCGAGGACGTCTACGATCAGTTCAACGGCGGCGTGAAATCGGCGCGTGCGATCCGGCGCTACTTGCGGCACGCGTATCTGGCGTGGTCGCCTGCGCCGGCCTACGTCGTGCTCGCGGGCGACGCAAGCATGGACCACAAGCACGAGATTCCGGCGAGCGGGGTCGACTGGGTTCCGACGTACCACGCCATCGAGACGATCATCGGCTCGCACGGCAAGGAGCAGGTCGCGCACGAGTCCTACTTCTCCCTCAACCTGTCGGCGCCCCTGGCAGGCGAATTCGACTTCGTGCCGAGCGTGTCGCTGGCGCGGATCCCGGCCGGAACCGCGGCGGAGCTGGACCAATACATCGACAAGGTGATCCAGTACGAGGACTTCCAACCGACCGACTCGTGGCGAGGTCGTCAGCTCCTCTTCTCGGACGACGAGTACTCGACGACCATCAATTTCAGCGGCGGCTACTGCTTCCAGTCGCACGAGACGGAGTTTCTCGTGACGAGCCAGAGGCTGGCCGATTCGACGATGGCAAGCACCGGCGGCATCGACGTACAGACCGATTTCTTCAACCTAAAGGCATACTCGGATGCGGTGCCGCCCACGTTCGGCTGCAAGAACATTCTGAACGTCTGGAACATCATGGCGGCTCCTGGAGGCGCCTACGAAACCCTCCAATCGAAGATCAACCAAGGCGGGCTCATCTTCAACCTCCAGACGCATGCGAACCGATACCTGGCGGCCCACGAGCTGGTGCTGTGCGGCGGAAACTCGCAGTTCTGTTTCGCGCCGAACACGCCCGACAGGCTCCAGAACGTCAATCGCCCCTTCCTCATGATGGTGTGGGGGTGCCACGCCAACCAGTTTGCGGACGGTCCTACGTTCCGGTCGATCATCGACGGCGGTGGCGTCGATTCGACCGACGCGATCGGCGAGCTGTGGCTCTTCGCGCCCGCGCGGGGCTCGATCGCCACCCTGGGAAGCAGCGCCTACGAGTACCTCCAGACGAACAGCGTCTTGAACGAGTCCGTCTATCACGCTCTTTATCGCAGGCCACGCGCGCCCGATCCGGCGCCAGGGCAGCCCCGCCAGGCGCGTTGGATCGTCGGCGACGTCATGCTGGATGCCGCGGTGGAGAACGCCTTGGCGTCCCTGTTCGAGCAGCAGGTGATGAACCGCACCATGAACCTTGCCGGCGACCCCATGCTTCGCATGGACGCGCTGCCGCCCCGCGTATTCGAGGCGATGCTCGACGGGGTCGTGGTCGCCGAAAACGCGCCGGTGACGGTCGACTCTCCGACCGACAGCGTGACGCTCGTGGCGAGGCTTCGCGATGAAGTGGCGATCGCGTCGGTCCGACTCGTCGAGCGCGATGTCGCGACGGGCGCTCTCACGCCGATCGATTCGACCACGTACACGGTGGCGTTCAACGACTCGAGCCGTCTCGCCGAGCTGACCGGCCGCGTCCGGCCCCATGTCGGCAACTACGACCTCCAGGTGCGCGGCACGGACATCAACGGCCGCTTCCAGGCCTTCTCGTTCCAAGTACGAACCCCGATTCGCTATTTCGCGAATGGGATCGAGATCGTGAGCAACGTCTTCGTCGAGAGCGGCGCCATGCTCCGGGCCGAGGTCACCTCGCCGATCCCGCTGACCGCCGATTCGCTCGAGCTGATCTTCGACGGCGTTCCGATCTCGGCCACCAAGACTCAGACGGACCTGGTGGGACGCCGTTGGGCGCTCCAAAGCCTCGGCGGGGATCGGAGCGAAGGCAGCCACACGATCCAGGTCGCCATCGGGGGCCGGACCGCGGGCCTCGACGAACGGACGTTCCAGATCACGTCGGAATTCACGCTGCGCGGCGTCGCCGTCGTAAGCCAGCGGGTGCAAGGCGCCGGTTGCGGCGGGCAGGTCTTCCAGTACGAGTTGAGCTCGGGCGCGGAGAAGGTGGAACTCCTGATCCTGTCGGTCGCGGGGCGGCGGATCGCTTCGCTCGACCTGCCGCGTCAGGCCGGCTTCAACGTCTTTTGCTGGGACGGCCGGGATTCGCAGGGCCACGAGGCGGCCACCGGCGTCTACTTCTACCGCGTCAAGGCCACCGACCCCGGCGGCCGGACGCTGACCCGCGACGGCCGCATGATCCGGAGCCGGTGACCGACCGCCGTAGCGGCAAGGCCATCTTTCGCGAGCTTTCGCGGCTCGTCACCGAGCAGCGAAACCCACGCTCGCGGCGACTGGATCGTCTCACCACGCCCCAAGTGCTTCGGTTGATGAATGCCGAGGACCGGCGCGTTCCGGTCGCGGTCGGCCGCGAGATCGCCAAGATCGGAAAGGCCGTCGACCTGATGGTGGGACGGCTCGAGCGCGGCGGCCGGATCTTCTACGTGGGCGCGGGAACGAGCGGCCGCCTCGGCGTGCTCGACGCCGCGGAATGCCCGCCGACGTTTGGGACGCCGCGCACGCTGGTGCAGGGAATCATCGCCGGCGGACGGCGGGCCCTCGTCCGCTCCATCGAAGGGGCCGAGGACGACGCGAAGGCTTCGGTCTCCGCGCTCAAGAAGCGCCGCGTCGGCGAGAAGGACGTGGTCGTCGGCATCATGGCGAGCCGTCGCACTCCCTACGCGCTCGGCGCCATCGACTACGGCCGCGCGGTCGGGGCCGCGACGATCGTCGTGACCGCGAACCCGGCGTCCGACGTACGAATCGACTGCGACGTCGTGATCGCGCCGCGCGTCGGCCCCGAGGTCTTGACCGGCTCCACCCGCCTGAAGGCGGGCACGGCGCAAAAACTCGTCTTGAACATGCTCTCGACCGCGACCATGGTGCGTCTCGGGAAGACGTACGAAAATCTCATGGTCGACTTGAAAACCGCGAGCCGAAAGCTCGAGGAGCGGACGAAGCGCGTGTACATGCAGGCGACCGGCGCGCGCTACGAGGAGGCGGAACCCGCGCTGAAGCGGGCGGGCGGCTCGCTCAAGACAGCGATCGTGATGCGACGCGCGGGCCTCTCCCGCGCCGAGGCGGAACGACGGCTGAAGAGGGCCCACGGATGGGTGCGCAAGGCAATTCAAGGATAGGCGGCGCCGCGGCAGCCCGCGCCGCCGCGACACGCGCCGTCGCGATCCTGGCGGCCGCGCTTCTCCTCCTCGGCGGCGGTTGCGGCAAGAAGGACGGCGGGAAGACGGCCGTCGTCTTCTGGCAGTTCTCGCCACTCGCCGCGATCGAGCCCGTGATTGCCCGCTTCGAGGCAGAGAACCCCGGCCTCGACGTGCAGGTGGAGCAGCTCACGTGGCAGAGCGGCCGCGAGAAGATCGTCGCCGCCGTCGCCGCCGGACGGCCGCCGGACCTTTGCGAGCTCGGGTCGACGTTCCTGCCGGGCTTGGTCGCCGACAGCACGCTCCTCGACCTGACGGATCAAACCGCGGACCTTCGCACCGCGCTCGTAGGCTGGGAAACGGCCTCGGCGCACGGGCGCTCCTACGGCATCCCGTGGATGCTCGGGACGCGCGCCCTTTTTGTGAACCTCGGCCTCCTTCGCCGTGCCGGCCTCGATCCGAAGAAGCCGCCCGCGACCTGGGCGGAGCTCCTCCTCGCCTCGCGCCGCATCGCCGAGCGCGTGCCCGACGCGAAGGGATTCGGGATGAACGCCGGCGAGCGCGAGATCCTCTTCAAGAAGTTCATGCCCTTCGCGTGGGGAAACGGCGGGGACATCCTCGACTCGACGCTCACGAGGAGCGTGATGGCGAGCACCGAGAACGTTGAGGCGCTCCGCTACTACCTCTCGCTCAAACCGTACTCGCTTCTCGACCGCCAGGAGATGCACGACCAGGCGTTCGCCAAGGGAAGGCTCGGATTCGTCATCTCGGGGCCGTGGCTCGTCCGCTCGCTCGCGAAGACGGCGCCCGACCTCCCGTTCTCGGTCGAGCTGATGCCGCGTCCCGCGCCGAACCGCGGCACGCACGCTTCCTTCGCGGGCGCCGAGGTGCTCGGAGTCTTCCGCGGCGCGAAGCGAAGGGCCGAGGCG
The DNA here is from genome assembly GCA_035275245.1 of Candidatus Eiseniibacteriota bacterium. Taxonomy (GTDB): domain Bacteria; phylum Eisenbacteria; class RBG-16-71-46; order SZUA-252; family SZUA-252; genus DASQJL01. The sequence goes on along the minus strand of DATEND010000141.1, from coordinate 1,854 downwards.
ATCCGACTCGCCCGCTTCCTCGTCCGCCCCGAGAACACGATGCCGGTCTTCGTCGCGACCGGAAACGCGTTCCCCGCCGCGGTGAGCGCGGAAGCCGACTCCTACTTCGCGTCCCATCCGATGGATCGCGTCTTCCTGAACCAGCTCAAGACCGCGGTGGCGCCGCCGCTCCATCCGCGTTGGGTCGAGATCGAGGAGATCGTGAACGGCGAGCTGGAGCAGGCGATCCACGGCTCGAAGACCCCGGAGGCCGCGCTTCAGTCGGCCGACGCGCGCATCGCCGAGGTTCTGGCGCGGCGGCCATGAAGCGCTCCGCCGCCGGCGTCTTCCCCTGGGCGGTCTGCTTCGCGGTCTTCGGACTCCTCCCGTTGGGTGCCGCGCTGGCACTCTCCTTTCAGGCGTACAATCCGCTCCGCCCCGATCTCGTCCGGTGGATCGGGCTCGAGAACTACGCCCGCGCGCTCGCCTCTCCGTCCTTCTGGCACGCGCTCCGAACGACCGCGATCTTCGTCGCGGGCACCCTCCCCGTGACCCTGACTTTGGCGTACGTCGTCGCGGGTTGGCTCGCGCGGATCGACCGCGCCGAGGGGTTCTTCCGCGCCGCGATCTTCTTCCCGGCCACGCTCTCGATGGTCGTGATCTCGCTCGTCTTCAAATCGCTCTATGCCGAGGAGGGACTCCTGAACGCGTGGCTTCACGCGGCGGGGCTGGGCAGCGTCCACTGGCTCCAGGATCCGAGGCTCGCCCTCCCGTCCATCATGCTCATGGACGTCTGGGCGAGCGCCGGGTACTACGCGATCCTGATCCTCGCGGGGCGGAAGACGCTCCCGCGCGAGCAGCTCGAGGCCGCGCGGCTCGAGGGGCTCTCCGCCTGGACGGTGGAGCGCCGGATCGTGTTTCCGCACCTCCGGTCGGTTCTTCTCTTCGTGGTGCTTCTCAACACGATCCGATCGTTCCAGATCTTCATCGAGGTCTTCGTGCTGACGCGCGGGGGGCCGCTCGAGAGCACGCTGACGATCGTCTACCATCTGTACGAGCGCGCCTTCTATCACTTCGAGATGGGATACGCATCGGCGCTCGCGTACCTCTTGCTCGCGTTCGTCGGAATCGTCCTCCTGATCCAGCGCCGTCTCCTCGGCCGCACGGCGGGGTCGCCCTCGTGAGCCGCGTCGCCCGCGTGAGCCGCGCGCGCGCCTGGCCCTACGCGGCACTCTCCGCCGTCGCGCTCCTCTCGCTGGCGCCTCTCCTCTACATGGCGCGCGTCTCGTTGAGCCCCGGCGGCGATCTTCCCGTGGCGCCCGGCGATTGGTTCGGGCGGCCGCTCTCACTCGAACACTACCGCGCGCTCTGGGGCGGCGGACCCATGGCGCGGTTCACGGTCAACTCCTTGGTCGTGACCCTGGTCGCGGTGCCGATCCAGATCCTCCTCGCGGCGGCGGCAGGACACGCGCTCGCGCGGTCGCGGTTCCTCGGGAAGGGCATGCTCCTCGCCCTGGCCACCGCGTTCCTCGTGCTTCCGCGCCAGGTGACGCTGATCCCGCTCTACCTCTTGATGTCGTGGCTCGGCCTTCTCGACACGTACCCGGCGCTCATCCTGCCGCACCTCGCCGATCCGTTCGGGGTTCTGTTCATGGCGCACTACTACCAAACGATGCCCGCCGAGATGGAAGAGGCAGCGCGCACGGACGGGCTCACCGGGCGCGCCATATTCTGGCGCATTCTGCTCCCGCTCTCCGGACCCGGGCTCGCGGTCGTCGGCGTGAACGGCTTCCTCACGACGTGGAACGCGTTCCTTCATCCGCTGGTGCTCACGACGTCCGAGTCGATGCGAACGCTGCCGGTGGGGCTCGCGCT
>DATEND010000140.1:0-8070 GCA_035275245.1 Candidatus Eiseniibacteriota bacterium | reverse complement strand
CTCGAGATGAACTTGGCGTCCGGGCCGGCGTTCATCGAGCTTGGTGTTCGGCCGCCGCTGGCCGCGGACGACGAGTTTCCCGCAGTGACCACGGGCATCATTTCGGACGTGACGCGATGGGAGGCCTTCTTCCCAGAAGTGTTTTCGATCGTGGGAGCGTTCAACGTTCGGGAAGTCACGCCGTCTAAGCTCGCCTACCGACTCCGCGTGGGCCCTGCGGTCATGGTCCCGACCAACGACGGCTCCGAGGAGACGACCGTGTTCGCCGTCTACTCGTTCCAAGTCGGATACCACGGCCCCATGGCGCGTGTCGGCGCGGGAATGTCCGGCCGATCCCAGCTTTCCGACCTCGACGGCACGAACGTGGGCGCGGCCTCGTTTAGCCAGTTTGAAATCCACGCGGATTTCCTCTCGGGCCAGATCCGCCCTGGTTTGGACCTCAAGATGCCGCTCGGTGATCTCGCCAATGGTGTCCCTAAGGTCCTCGGCGCCAGCATCACCTGGACGCGATAGAGCCGTGAACGCGACGTCCTGTCCCAATTGCAACGGCCGAAACATGTACGAGGGCCCGCCCGTGAGCGCGGGAGGGGGACACGCGCCGAACTATTTGACCGGACTCGGAAGCTGGTGGCGGCCGGAAACCTTCCGGCTCGTGATCTGCCGCGACTGCGGTCTCACGCGCTTCTTCGCCAGCAAGGAGGCGAGGGAGAAACTCGCCGACTCGAAGAAGTGGAAGCGCGCCCCGTAACCAAGGCCCCCGAGCGCGTGGTAACGGATCGGCTCGTCCTTCGCCGGCCAACCGCGCGCGATGCGCAAGGCGTCTATGCCTACGCGAGCGATCCGGAGGTCACGCGGCTCTTGGCCTTCCCGACCCACCGCTCCATGGCCGATACGGAGCGTTTCCTCTCCGAATGCCCCGTTCGGTGGGAGAAAGGCGAGGAGTTCTGCTGGATCATCACGCTCAAGGACGCGGACGATTGCATCGGTGCGATCGGCTGTCGCATGGGACACCATGGGCCCGATGTCGGCTACGTGCTGGCGAAACCCTACTGGGGGCGGGGGTACATGTCGGAGGCGGTTCGAGCCGTCGTCGAATGGGCCTCCGCGCTCCCGGAGGGCCATCGGGTTTGGGCGTTCTGCGACGTCGAGAACGCCGCATCGGCGCGGGTGCTGGAGAAGGCCGGGATGGCGCGCGAAGGGATCCTCCGGAAGTGGTCCGTCTCCCCCAATCTTTCCCCGACGCCGCGCGATTGCTACGTGTATTCGCTGGTGCGACGGGATTGAGGAGCCGGCCCCGACCGCTCGAGCGCTCCTACCGAACCACCAGCAGTCGCCCCACCGCGATCCCTTCGGGAACTCCTACCCGATAGAAGTAGATCCCCGCGCCAAGCGCCGACCCGGCGTCGTCTCTCACGTCGAACTCGATCCTTCGATAGCCGGCCGACGACGATGCCTCGTCGGTGATGGTCCGGACCAGTCGACCGGACACGTCGAAGAGACGGATGGAAACTTTTCCCGGCTGCGTGATCTTGAATTCGAACGCGCCCCGGGTCCGGAGCGGCGACGGGCTGACGGCGACGGACGAAGGCCCGCCTCCGCCCTGGATGCCGATCGTGCTCGGGGCGTGGAAGAAGCCGCCCGTTCGCACGTTGCCCTCGAACACGACGGGCAGCGAAGCCGAACCTTGGACGTTCGCGAAGAGGAGCCGGAGATCCTCCTTCTGGAAACACGCGGTGATCTCCGCGACGCCGTTTCCGTCCCGGTCGGCGCCGAACCCGGTCTTTGTCCCGATCGCGTGAATTTCGCTCACGGAGCCGGTGCCTTCCGACTTCATCACGACCGAGGCCAAGTCGACGGAGGCGACGTCGAAGGACCGTCCGACCGGTTCGATCTCGGCGCACCAGGTCGATTTCCCCGAGCCGAGCCGGATCGTGCGGTTTCCGCCGGCCGTGAAAATGCGCGCGACCAGGCCATCGAGCACCGTGACGACCGCGGTCGCGATGTCGCTTAGGGAGCCGTCCGAAACGGTGAGGGCAACGCCGAACGAACCGGCCACTCCGTAGACGTGCACGGGAGCAACGCCGGTGCCGGCTTCTCCGTCGCCGAACGCCCAGGTATAGGTGAGCGGCAATCCGTCCGGATCAGACGAGCCGGATCCGTCGAACGTCACCGAGCCGCCCACGAAGGTCGAATACGGGCCGCCGGCGTCGGCGATGGGAGCGCGGTTCACGTCCAGGACCGTGATACGCGTGAGCGTCGTCGCGGTTGCGCCGTCCGCGCGCTGCGCGGTGAACTGCACGAGGTATTCGCCCGCCTGATCGAAACCGGGCGTCCACTGGAACTCACCGGTTCCGTCGCCGCGATCGTTGAACGTCGCACCGAGCGGCACGGGCGCCGCATTAATCTCGGGCGGAGTTCCCTCTGGATCGTTCGCTAGGACGTTGAACGAAAGGGTCGCCCCCTCGAGAACGACGCGCGCGCTGGGCGCGCTCACACCGAAGTCGAGCAGAAAGTCCTTCTCATAGGCCGCCCGCGTCGCCAGCGCGGTCTCGCGGAGCGCCGCGATCGAAGCCAGGCGATCGGCGCCGCGCGCTACGAGTACGGCGCCGATGATTTCCTGCTCGTCTCCGGGAGCCATGATGAAGGGCCCCGTAATGACGAACATCCGACGGTCGCCGGGGTTCGTGTCCAGCCAACCGGTCCCCGTCACCGGATCACCCGAGACCTGAAACCGCGTGACCGCGGCCGTCGTGTCGTCGTTTACGTGCATCTCGTCGCCGTCCACGTGCAGCCCGCGCAGATAGTTGTACGTTTCCAACGCGGAGGTCGGGTCGGTCCCGTTGACATATTTGGTGAATGCCGTCATGCCGATGTCCGTGAAGCCGGCGCCGTCCGGGACGGAGGCTCCCTTGAGGATCTGGAAGCCGACCGCGGGCGGCGTCGAGCCGTATCGCAGGTCGGCGTTCGTGGCGTTGTACGCGTAGCCGAGCGCGTGCGTCGTGTCGCAACCGACAAGGTCGTCGAGAGCGCTCCCAACGTCGGAATCGCTCCACAGCGATGCGTAGACCTGGTCCAGGAAATTCAATCCTCGGTTCCGAAGCTTCAGCTTTACGAAGATCACGTTGCCGAGCGGGCCCGGCCGATTGAAGGCGAACGTCGTCTGTTGAATCTCGAGCCCGAGCGGCAGCGTCCTACCAGCGTTGTTCGTGTGAAGGGCGGGATCCGCGTCGTTGAAAACGCTCCAGATCGTCGCGTCGCCCAGGAGGAGCGGATTCCCCACCGCGTCCAGCGGGGCGCCGTCTTGGACCGGCCAGTTCAGGTAGTCCGGGCTCGTCGTATTTCCGCGAAGGATCTTGTAGTTCTTGAAGCGGGGCTGATCGGGCAGAGAATTCCCGTTCAACATCGGCCCCGGGACGAACTCCTGGGAGTATTCGGCAACGGCCACGCGTATCTGGCCGTTCACGGTGGCGCCGACCCACGTGCCAGCCGCGAACACGACCGACGTTGTCGAACCCCGCGGGAAGATGAGGCCCGCGTTTCCGGTCGTCAGGTCAAACGCGTAGGAGCCATGGTTCGTCACGAACATCTCGAGATTGTTCGCGTCCATCGTCGTCGTGTTGTCGATCAATGCCGGAGCCCGCTGCGCGCCGCGGCCGGCCGCTACGCTTGCGGACGGAGGGATCGCGGAGAGGGGCTCGGGCGCGAGGAGGACGAGACACGCGAGTGCGAAAAGCGGGCGGGCGCGGATCATCGGAGCACCGTGAAGCGACCGGTGGTGGTCTCTTCCGCTGCACGAAGCCGGAAGTAATAGACACCCGACGCGAGCGGCACGCCCCGATCATCGCGGCCGTCGATCGATACGTCGTGGTATCCCGGATCCACATGCGACTCGCGAAGCATGGTGCGAACGAGGCGGCCCTGCGGGTTGAACAATTGGAGGCTCACCGGTCCCTCCTGGGTCGTGAAGTACGTCAGGATGGCCGAGGGATTGAGCGGATTGGGGCTGATCGACGCGGCGAGGTTGCCGCCGCCTCCGGCGATGATGCCCACGTCCATCGTGGCGCGGAACATGCCGCCGGTGTAGAGCCGGCCCTCGAACGCCACCGTGGCGGACGTGGTTCCGTGAAGGTTCGAGAAGAGAAGTCGCAGGTCTTCCTTCGCGAAGCAGGCGGTGATCTCCGCGGCACCGTTCCCATCGCGGTCCCCACCGATGGCCGACTTGCCGGCGATCGCGTGAATCAGCTCCACGCTGCCGGTTCCGGTCGACCGCATCACGACGGAGCCCAGATCGACCATCTCGTTCGTGAACGATCCGGCGATCGGCTCGATTTCGATACACCACTGCGGCTTTCCGGAGTTCAGGCGAATGTTCCGATTCCCGGTCGACGTGAAGGAGCGGGCTTGGAACATGCCGACGACGCTCACCGTCGTGGTGGCGAGCCCGGTCATGGATCCATCGGACACCGTGAGCGCGACGCCGTAGACGCCGAGGGCTCCGTACGCGTGGGCAGGTTGAGCGCCCGTTCCGGTCCCTCCGTCGCCGAACACCCAGCTGAACGTGAGGGGATCGCCGTCGGGATCGGACGAGGCGCGGCCATCGAACGTCACCGGCGATCCCATGAACGCCGTGTACGGCCCGCCCGCCCTCGCCAGCGGAGCGCGGTTCGTATTCGTCACCGTGATCTTCGTCATCGCCGCTCCCGAGAGGACGTTCGTCGCGGTGAAGGTCACCGGGTACGGGGTGGCGCGTGCGTCCATGAACGTGGGCGTCCAGATAAGCGTGCCGAGCATGCTGAGGGCGTCCTTCGTGAAGACGGCGTTGTTCCCCAGCGGGAGCCCGGCAAGGCTCGCGGTTAGGTCCGTGAGGGCGGGTCCGTCCGGATCGGTTGCCGTGACGTTGACGGTAAGGACCGCGCCCTCGGCGGCCGTCACCTTCTTCGGCGCCGAAACGACAGGGGGATGGTCCACGTCCGGAGCGCAGCTGGCGTTTAGAAGAACCACAAAACTTCCGCTATAGGCGGCCCCGGCGAGAAGGTCCGGCCTCAAGTCGTCGTTGAAGTCGCCCGACACGATCCCAAAGGTCGAAATTCCCGCCGTCAGGTTCGATCGCGGCCCGAACGCCCCGGCACCGTCCCCCAGCAGAATCGGGACGTTGGTTCCGCTCAGAGCGGAGACCGCGATATCCGGATGCCCATCCCCGTTCAAATCCGTGATGACAATCCGACTCGGGCTTGCGGAGGTATTGAAGTCATGCCTGGGCGCCAGCGATCCCGTCCCGTCGCCTAGGAGAATGGAGACGGAGGCGTCATTACTGTTCCCAATGACGAGGTCGGCGTGTCCGTCGCCGTTCAGATCGGCCGCTGCGACGGCTACTGGATAGGCGCCGACCGGATAGTCGACCCTTTGCGGGAACACACCGGATCCGTCATTGAGCAGAACGGAGATGTCCGAGTCCTGCCCGTTCGCCGTCACGATGTCCGGCGCCCCGTCTCCGTTTAGATCCGCGGTCGCGAGGTGATTCACGTAGGCCCCGGCCGCCAGATTTGCGACCGCCGCGAAGGTCCCGTCCCCAGCGCCGCGGAGCACGGTCACGCTGCTCAAGTACGAGTTTCCGACGACAAGATCCATCTTTCCGTCGCGATTCAAATCCGCGGCGGCAATGCTCAGCGGATACAGGCCGACGGCGATGGTCCGTCTCGGCCCGAAGGCTCCGGTCCCGTCGCCCAGATAAATCGACCCCGTGTTCGAGTAGTAATTCACTACGGCGAGGTCCGGTATCTCGTCCTGGTTCAGATCGGCGATGACGCCGTCATACGGGCCATTTCCGATGTCGATCTCCGTGACCGGCCCGAACGTACCGTCTCCGTTTCCCATGGCTCTGGCGATCCGATTCTCGTCGAGCATCTCAAGGACGAGGTCGAGCGTCCCGTTCCCGTCCAAGTCGGCGGTTTGAGTACTCACCGAGTAGAACCCGACGGGCACGGTCGTTCGCGTGAACGAGCCTCCGGGACACGAGGTGGGGAAGTTCCCCGCAAGAACCCTGATCGCGAACGTCTTCGTGTCCGATATCGAGAAGTCGGTCGCGCGAACCGTTCCGGTCGTACTTCCGACGTCGCCTTCCAGGGGCCGCAGTTGGATCTTCCCGGTCGCCATGCCGGGGTTGCTGGATTGGGTAAACACGGTCATGTAGGCCGGGCCAGACTGCTTCGAGATGCTGATGAAACTTCCGTCCGCATCGGTCGCGGTGACCGTCTGCTCGCCGATCTCGCCAACGGTGAGCGTCATGTCGGACGGCTGCGCGAGTATCGGCCCGACCAAAGGCGGCGTGACGGTGATGACGAACGATCTCTCGTGGAAGGATGTGGCGTCGTTCGCTCGAATTTCTACGGTCGCGGTTCCCACGTCGGATTCGGTCGGGTTGATGTGCGCCTCGCCGTAGGCGTAGCCGGCCTGCTGATAGAACGTGTACACGGTGACGTAATTGGGCCCGCTCGCTTTGGTGAACTCGATGAAGTCGCCGTCACCGTCGCTGGCGTAGAGATACTCGATCGCCGAGGAGCCCGCCCGGACACTAACGTTGTGCAGGGGCTCGAGAACCGGCGGGACGTTCGACCGCACGAAGACGAGGAACGCTTTTTCGTTTTCCATCTCACCGTCGCTTGCCGAAACGACCGCGGTCATGCTGTCGTTCAACAAAGCCGCGGGTGTGAAGTGCATCTTCCCGACGGCGGTCCCCTGCCCCGGGTCCTCGGTCGTGACTTCCATGTACGAGGGACCCAGCACCTTCGAGAAGGTGATCGGGTCGCCGTTCGCGTCCGACGCGAGCAGCACTACGTCCTTCACTTCGCCGCCGCGGAGCTGCACGTTCGCCGGCTGCGATAGGACCGGCGCGACTTCCACGCGATTGACCGTCACGGTAATGGACTGCTCGTCGCTCGCGAACCCGTCCGTCACGCCGACCGTCACCGTGGCAGAACCGGCGACGGCGAACGACGGCGCGATTCGGAGGGATCCCAGACCCGTCTGGGAATCGTCAGTGTCCACCGTGGCGTAGGGCGGTCCCAAGGCCAGGTAGAACGTGAGCCCGTCGCCGTTCGAATCCGTGGCATGGAGCGATTGAATCGAAGTAGTCCCCGCATTCACGATCATGTCGGCAACGGGGTCGAGAACCGGCGCGGCGGACGGCGTCACGACGCGAATCGTGAACGATGCTTGGTCCGAAAGAACGCCGTCGGTCACGGAAACGCTCGCTTCGGTCTGACCGAGGTCGCCCATGCCGGGTGCGACGTGGATGTTGCCGGTCGCGGTACCCGTTCCCGGGTCCGTGGTCGTCACGGTCATGTAGCCGGGTCCGAACGACTTGCTGAACGTGAGCGGGTCGCCGTTTGAGTCCGTCGCCTGGAGCGCTTGGTCCGCGGTCTCGTTCACCAGCACCGTCATGGCGCTCGGGGGAACGAGAACGGGCGCCGCGCCGCTGACCTGGGTCGCGCGCTGTGCCGCGTTCGCGGACAAGGCGACGTCGGTGGCTGCGGAAGCGGAGTGGGCGACACCCATCGCGAAGATCGTGAGTACGAGTGGCAGCGATGTCTTCACTGCTGGCGCGAGAAGCCGGGGAAAGGACGGGATCCGCATGGACGCGTTCCTCCAATTCCGCTCAGTGATTTTCCAAGGTGCGTCGAAAACAAGCGGACCTTGGTGAAGCGTCGGCCAGGGGGTAGGAATGGGATTTTCGAGGAAGGAATTCGGCTCCTCGTGCGGCGCTCTCCGTCATCCCCCCACCGGCGAGCACGCCCTTCGAAGCCGTATCCGATGAGGATACACCTCCGTCGAAATCGCTGGCAATCCCATCGTATCTGCGCCGGAGGCAAGGGCTTTGGCGCCGTTTGCGAAGGGAAACCTCCCGATGTATGGCGCGACCGACTGGCGCGTCTCGCCGAAGAGATTCGCGCCGGGCGCGCCGCGCTTCTGGTCGCCGAGCTTCGGGGCGCCGTCATCGGGTATGGAACGATCGCGTTCTTCTCGCCGCCCGCCGGCTCGCCCGACAACGTGGCGCCCGAGGGGTGGTACCTG
>DATEND010000139.1:0-2835 GCA_035275245.1 Candidatus Eiseniibacteriota bacterium | reverse complement strand
TTGGCCCGCTCCAAGATCTCGCGGATTTCCGCGTTGATTCTCGACATCCCACGCCGGACTTGCTCGGACGCCTTGTCGCGTTGCCGGACCAGATTCCGCTTCTCGTCCGCCGTGAGCAGGTACTGGCGTTCCATGTTCTCGCTTACCTGAAGCGCGATGCGTGCCTCGAATAGCTTGTGCTCGAGTTCTTCGGTCGCCTCCCCATCGCGCTCCGCGCGCTCCATAGCCTTCTCGAGCTCTCGCTGCCGGCGCTCGAGGCGTTCCCGCGAGCCGTAGTTCACCTGACTCAGGGCGAGCTTCGCCTGCGCCCCCGCGAGATCTCCGATTTCGGGTTGCAGGTCCTTGACCTTCCGAGACGACCGCAGGGCCTCCCGGACGAGACCCGGGTCCGTGATCACGTACCGCTCATCCCCGTCGGCAATGACGAGAAGCTCCGGGCCATACTGCTTCTTGATCTTCCGGAGCGTTTCCCGCGCGAAAACGCCCGTGGAACTGGTCTCCCCGTCGCGTGTCTGAATGGCCCAGCCGAATTGGTCGTCGTCCCCAAGGTTGTTCGGACCGAAGCCTGCGAGGGCCGTGCTCGATGACGCCAGGATCGTGAGGGCGAGCAGGGCGATGATCGTACGAAGGTAGCGGCTCATGGCGCTTCTCCTCGGTTGGGGACTTTGGATTCGTACCGATGACTCCTTAGACACCAGAGGCTGGGGCGAACGTTGACTCTCGGGTCGGATGGGTCGGCGTTCGGCCGGCGGCACGAACCCCTTATTTTGGTTACACTGCGGGGCATGCCACACGTCTTCGAGGTCGCGCCCACGGGGCGTGCGAAATGTCGCGGCTGCGGCCGGGCCATCGAGAAGGGAGCGCTCCGCTTCGGCGAGCGCTTGCCGAATCCATTCGGCGAGGGCGAGATGACGCTGTGGTTTCATCCTCGCTGCGCTGCGTACAAGCGGCCGGAGCCGCTGCTCGAGGGGCTGCGAGAATCGGCCGAGTCCCCTGCCGATCGCGATTCGCTGGAGGCCGCGGCCACCACCGCTCTGGCGCATCGGCGCTTGGTGCGCGTCGATGGTGCAGAGCGCGCGACGAGCGGCCAGGCCAAATGCCGCCACTGCCGTGAGCGGATCGAGCGCGGCACCTGGCGGATCCGGCTGGCGTTTTTCGAGGAGGGGCGGTTCAGTCCGGGCGGTTTCGTCCACATCGGCTGCCATCCGGCCTACTTCGAGGAGCATGACGTTCTGGAGCCATTGCTTCACTTCAGCCCGAACCTCGAAGCGAACGAGCGAGAGGATCTGACGCGCGCGTACCGCGCCGCCCACTAGAACCGCCGAGAGCTTCCTATTGACATTCTAGAGGAAGGAGGCGCACCCTTCTCCTATTGGATGTCTAGAGGAGGCTAGAATGACAACTGCCAGAACCGACGTGCTGCAGGGGACTCTCGACCTGATCGTCCTCAGGCTCCTTCGCGCGGCGCCCGCCAACGGATGGGATCTTACCCAGACAATCCAGACCGTGTCGCGCGGCGTTCTGGACGTGAACTACGGCTCGCTCTACCCCGCTCTTCGGCGCCTAGAAGCGAAGGGATGGGTGCGCGCTTGGTGGCAGCCCTCGGACAACAACCGGCGGGCGCGCTACTACGAGCTCACGGCGGCCGGCCGGAAGCGGCTGGACGTGGAGCGTGCCGAGTGGGAGCGATTCTCCTGCGCGATTCGACTGATACTCGAGGCGGACTGAGATGCCTGCGTTGATCCGCTCCCTTCTAGTTCGCCTCCATGCGTTGTTTCACCGAAGCACGATCGACCGCGAGCTCGACGAGGAGCTGCAGCAGCACCTCGAGAGGGAGACAGTGCAGAACCTCGCGCGCGGAATGAGCGAACGCGATGCCAAGGACGCCGCCGGTCGCGATCTCGGCAGCATGATCGCGCACCGCGAGGCGGGCTGGGAGGCGTTCGGGTGGACTTGGTTGGAGCAGCTCGGCCAAGACGTCCGCTATGGTTGGCGCGTCCTGCTCCGAGATCGTGGATTCACGGTCATCACGATTCTCATCCTAGCGCTCGGCATCGGGGCGAGCACGGCACTCTTCGCCGCCATCAACGGCGTGCTTCTGCGCCCGTTGCCCTACAGACAGCCCGACCGCCTGGTCGCGGCCTGGGAATCGAATCCGAACAAGCTGGGCGCACGAGCGGGCACGTCCGCATCCGCCTTTACCGCATGGGCCGAGAGGAGCCGGACCTTCGATGGCTTCGCGGCATACCGTCCCTGGGGCTTCGATCTTACCGGTGCCGCGAACCCCGAGCGGGTTCAAGGGGCGCGAGTCTCGGGAAATCTCTTCTCCCTTCTCGGCGCGCCTCCCCTACTAGGCCGGGCCCTAGTCCCAGAGGACGGTCTCCCAGGGCGGCCGAAGGTGACGCTTCTCAGCGAGGAGTTCTGGCAACGTCGATTTGGTGCGGATGCAGGCATTCTCGGCGCTTCGCTGGTTCTGAATGGCGACTCCTATACGGTAGTTGGAGTTCTCCCCCGTGGCTTCACCCTGCCGAAAGCGGAGCTGTGGGTTCCGTTGACCTTTGCACCGTATGAAATCGACCAAAGAGGTGACCGCCCTCTCTCGGTCATCGGACGGCTGAGGCCGGGCACCGACATCACCGCCGCGCGCGAAGAAATGCAAGCAATCGCCCGCGTGTTCGAGGGCGAGTTCCCAATTTCGAATGCCGGTTGGAGCGTGGCGATGGCCTACCTCAAGGAGGATCTCACCGGCGCCGTCCGCACGCCCCTGGTCCTTCTCCTTGTTGCAGCTTTTTGTGTCCTCCTGGTGGCGTGTGCGAACGTTACGAACCTACTCCT
>DATEND010000138.1:0-3614 GCA_035275245.1 Candidatus Eiseniibacteriota bacterium | reverse complement strand
TCATCCATCTGGACCACGCGGCGTCCATTCTTTCGCCCGAGGACGAGCCGGGCCTGGCGCGCGAGATCGAGGAGTTCCGCGGGGAGATCGAACGCGGGCTGATCGAAGGCACCTCGTCCCAGAGCAACGAATTCGCGGCGTTCGACGAAATTCGTAACGCCCTCCGCAGCGAGGACGCCGAAGCGGCGCTCCACGAGATCCTCGAGCTGACGGCCCGCCGGACCGGCGCCACGCGAGGCATGGTGGCGACGCCGGCCATCCAGGGCGGCCTGGAAGTGGTGGCCGCGTGCGGCTTCTCCTCCCGGGTCGGACTGGACCTGATGCGCGAGTTGGAACGGCGCATCGGATACGAGCGGCTCTCGACGGCGCCCGTGGTCACGAGCCGCGCCGGCGGGGACGAGCGTTTCCGCGACCTTCCGGCCGCGATGCACGTCGGACCGCGCACCACGATCGCGATCATGCCGCTCTCGCTCCCCTCGGGACACACGAGCTTCCTCTATCTCGACCGCTCCGAAGAAGGCGCGCTCGGTCCGTTCAAGCAGCGCGAAATCAACCTCGCCTCGGTACTGGCCAACTACGTCGCTGTGGCGATCCTCGAGTTGCAGCGCCAGCGTCTGGCCAAGGAGAACGTCGCGCTTCGCGGCCGTCTCCTCGGCTCTGCGAACGACCATGGCATCGTCACCCGGAGCCCCGAGCTGCTCGAGATCCTCTCGCTCCTGGAGCGCGTGGGACCCACCGACGCGACGATTCTGATCGAGGGCGAGACGGGCAGCGGCAAGGGACTCCTGGCGCGTGCGATCCACACGTCGAGCACGCGGACCGGGAAGCCGCTCATCCAGGTCAATTGCGCCGCCCTCCCCGAGCAGCTGCTCGAGAGCGAGCTCTTCGGGCACGTGCAGGGCGCCTTCACGGGCGCCGTGCGGGACAAGGCGGGCCTCTTCGTCGAGGCGAACGGCGGGACCATTTTCCTCGACGAGGTCGACAAGACCACGATCACGATCCAGGGCAAGCTTCTACAAGTACTCGACAATCGCGAAGTGCGGCCCGTCGGCGGCAACCGCCCGACCAAGATCGACGTTCGCGTCCTCTGCGCCACGAACGTGAATCTCAAGGCCCGCATCGCGCGCGGCGAGTTCCTCGAGGATCTCTACTATCGGCTCAACGACATCTGCTTCCGTGTCCCGCCCCTTCGGGAGCGACCGGAGGACATCCCGGTTCTCGTGGAGCACTACGTGCGGCAGTTCTCGGGCGAGATGTCCAAGCAGGTGGGCGGCGTCGACCCCGACCTGATCCGCGTCTTCGCGGGGCTCCCGTGGCGCGGTAACGTGCGCGAGCTGGAGAAGGTGGTCAAGCGCATGGTCGTGATGGCGAACGACGGCGAGACGCTCTCGGTCCGGCTGGTGCCGCGCGAGCTTCTGAAGGCAGAGGAGACGGTAGTGGACGGGCCCACGACGCTCCGGCTCGAGGTCGCCAAGGTCGAGCGCCGGCTGATCACGCAGGCGTTGGAGCGGCACAACTGGAACAAGCTCCAGGCGGCGAAGGAACTTTCGCTTAGCTACCCGACGCTCCTCCAGAAGATCAAACTCTTCCATCTGGATCGGCGGAACGGAACCCGGCAAAGAGCTTAAGGATCGTTATAAAATAGTTTTACACGTCCAAGCCACTGCGAGACAGTGGCTTATTCATTTTGGGGCGGAAAACTATAAAAGGACCCATAAAAACTCTTTATTCCCCGTGTCAATGCGGCCCACCTCCAGGGTCCCACCGCAGCCCGCAAACCATTGAATCCGAATGAATTGAAGAATAAATGGAGCTCCTCCCGGCGAGCCCCGTTTCTGGCATGCAGGGTGCATTAGCGTGTGGTCGGAGGGGGGGACCTCCAAAGAGCCCGCGGGTCGAGCCAGCATTGACCATGGGTTAGTCGCCAGATTGAGCACCGGCCTCGATGGACGCGATGTAACCCGAACTTAGCTGGCACGACCGGGGCTCAAATTTTTAGCGAGCGGGATTCGGCGAAAGCCGGATCCCGTTTCGCTTTTCCAGCAGTACCCGCCTGTAGCACCCCAGTCACACTTGTACCCGGATCGCCCCTTCGGGTGATAATGCGCCCCGCTCGCCCTGGCTCTCTAACCCATTGAGCGAATGTGCGTTCCAGCCCCGCCGATGGTCTGCCGACGTGTGGCATGTGGCTTGCCCTTAAGGCACGTCAGAGCACAGACCGGCGCGGAAGCACCGCGCCCTGAAGTTCAATAGGCCGAAGGCCGAGCGCCAAGTAGGAGGTTGGTCACATGAATCGAACGTGGATCGCGGCTGTGGGGATCGCCCTGGCGGCGCTGACCCTTGGTTGTCATGAGAAGAGAGATCGGATCATCACGGTGGACGCCGCGCCCCATCGCGTCGATGGTGTCTACAGCGTCACGGGCGACGGGCGGGTGACGGTCAACTGGCGCGAGAACCAGGAATCGGACATCGCCTTCTACAAGGTGTATCGGAACGGCGCACCGACGGGGACGTTCACCCTGGTCGGCGAAGTGAACAGCCCTCCGTTCATCGATACCTCGGTATCCAACGGCGTCACGTATTACTATGCCGTCTCGGCCGTGGATGACGCGGGCCAGGAGAGCGCCGAGCTCAGCTTCGAGAACGTTTTCGATACGCCGCGTCCGGAGGGCACGAACCTCTTCCTCACGAACGCGAACACCGACGACGCGCTCTCCGGCTTGGACTTCTCCGACCGCTCGCGCCAGGGCTCGGCCAACGTGCAGAGCGACATCTACTATGCGGCGACCGGTAACAGCTTCCTGGTCTACGCCGTCGGGGGAACGCTCATTCAAGACACCGGCTACATCGAGCTTCGCGACGTCGACTTCGCTCCGCCTTCGGGCTGGTCGGCGGACGGCATCGTCGAAGCGATCGTGGGGCACAGCTACATCGTGCTGACCGCGGACAATCACTATGCCAAGTTCGAAGTGGTCTCGCGGGATGGCGCGGGGATGACGATCGACTGGGCGTACCAGATCGACGTGGACAATCCCGAGCTCGCGAGGAAATTGCCGAGGGTGCCATGACGCCCCGAGCGAACGGAAGAATTGCAGCCGCGATCCTCGCGGCGGTACTGAGCAGCGCGGCGCCTTCGGGCGCCGCGCTCGCTGTCGTTCCGGTCGAGAACGCGCAACGCTCTTCGCGCATCGCCATTGACGTGTGGACGAACAAGGAAGAGGGGGGCGTCTATCGACAGGGCGAGCGAATGAAGATTTTCTTCCGTCCCAGCTCCGACTCGTACGTCCTCATCTACAACATCGACACCGAGGGATTCATCCACCTGGTCTATCCGTACGGACCCGAGGATCCGGAACGTCTGGAAGGGGGCCGCACGTACCAGATTCCGTCCCGCCAAGATCCGTATGACCTGGTCGCCGATGGCCCGCAGGGAATCGAGTACGTCGTCGCGCTGGCCGCGCCGTTCCCGTATCTCGACCTCCCCTGGTATCTCTCCGGCCGGCTGGCCGACGAAGGGCCGCCTCCCGGCGCCGACCAAGGGGACGAGGAGTCCGGCGTCATCGTCGGAGATCCGTACCTGGGCATGGATCGCATCGTGCGGCGCATCGTGCCCG
>DATEND010000137.1:0-5719 GCA_035275245.1 Candidatus Eiseniibacteriota bacterium | reverse complement strand
CCGCACCGCGATCTTCGGATTCTTCTGCGACAACACCATCGTGATCGCAGCCGTCAGCGTCGTCTTCCCGTGATCCACGTGTCCGATCGTCCCCACGTTCACGTGAGGCTTCGTCCGCTCGTACTTCTGCTTCGCCATCCTCAAACCCTCCGAATCAAATGCGATCGAGTGAATCGCAGGAACACGACAGGCGAGATGTGCGTCTGGATTGAATGTGAACTCTGCCTAGCGCGATGCGGACAATGGAGCCCACGAGCGGAATCGAACCGCTGACCTTTTGCTTACCATGCAAATGCTCTACCGACTGAGCTACGTGGGCGGTGATGCGACGCGCGGGAGTAATGCCCAAACGCGATCGAGGGCTGGTGTCCCTCAAATCGCCAGCCCCGTCAGCGCCAACGAAATCTATTGAATGAACGCAAAAAAATCCGTTCGGCCTTCCCCTCCCCATGCAAGAAGGTCGTCGGTGACTGCGAACCGAGAACGGTATTCGACGCCGAAGGTGCAGTCAACAAGAAATTTGCGGCCCTTCGAAAAGTCGTGCCAGGGGCCGCGGCGGTGCGGTTCGGGCCCCGCTTTTGGCGCGTTTTCGGGCCCTCGCCCCCAATAACTTAGACGCGAGGACGGTGGAAAACTCTTCGAGTTCCGGTTAAATTATTTCAATTCAGCGACTTGTTGGTTGTGCATGAGTGTGGATAAGGTAGTAAGGAAGGGAAAAACTGGAGCGGGAAACGGGATTCGAACCCGCGACCCTCAGCTTGGAAGGCTGACGCTCTAGCCACTGAGCTATTCCCGCTCCTTGCAACCACTTGAGGGAGCCGCGCGGCTTTCGCGGCCCCTAGCTCGCTTCCCGACTCTGGGACATACACGCGTGGAGGGGGAAGGATTCGAACCTTCGAAGGCTAAGCCGGCAGATTTACAGTCTGCTCCCTTTGACCGCTCGGGAACCCCTCCGGCGCGACATCTTGTCGAAACAGATGGAGCTGGCGAAGGGACTCGAACCCCCAACCGCCTCATTACAAATGAGATGCTCTACCAATTGAGCTACGCCAGCGTGGTTTTCAGGCCGAGGCGGTTCGCGCAACCAGGCCCGTCACCGGCGCGCAGTGTACGGCGTTCGCGTCGGCAGCGTCAACCTCAGGGGCGCGGGGTGGGTGTTGTCGTCTCCGGGCGAACCGAGGCGATGAGGGAGGAGACCGAAATCTCTGCGTCCGCGCGGTCTCCGATCGGCGTGTCGAGCGCGCGCGTCAGCGTGAAGTGAAACCGGCTGCCTTGGCCGATGACGCTCTCGGCCCAGATCCGGCCCCGGTGCGCCTCGATGATTCCGCGGCAAATGGCGAGGCCGAGCCCGGTGCCGCCCTGCTCGCGCGTCGCCGACTCCTCGACCTGGTAGAACTTGCCGAAGATCCGCTCCAAGTCCTCGGGAGCGATCCCCTTCCCTTGGTCGGTGACGATCAGCTCGAACTCGCGGGCGTGGGCTTTGAGCTCGATCGAGACCTTTCCGCCGGGCTTCGAGAACTTGATCGCGTTCGAGATCAGGTTCTCGAGCACCTGCTGAATGCGATTCGGATCGGCGAGAACCATGGCCGGCTCGCGCGGCAGGCGCGCGTCCACTTCGATTCCCTGCCCGCCGGGTAGCTGGGGCACCCAGAAGAGGCACTTCTCGATCAGGTCGTTGAGCGACGTCGGCATGAATTGCACGCGAAGCACGCCGGCCTCGATCTTGGACACGTCGAGGATGTCTTTCACCAGGCGGATTAGCCGCTCGACCGACTCCTGGCAGAACGCGATCAGCTGGCGCTGATCCGTGGTGTAGTCGAATTGCGTGCTCGAGACGAGGAGGTCGAGGGACGACTTCATGACCGTGAGCGGCGTCCGGACCTCGTGCGACGCGATCGAGAGGAATTCGCTCTTCGACCGGTCCAGCTCCTTGACCTGCTCGAAGAGCCGCGCGTTTCCGACGGCCGCCGCGACCTGCGCCGCGAAGAGCGAGGCCAAGGAGACCGCGTCGGCATGGAACTGGCCGCGCTCGCCCAGGGCCAAGAGCACGCCGACGGTCTTGTCGTTCACGCGAAGCGGCGCCGCCAACGCCAAGTCTCCGGACCGCGTCGCGACGCATCCGAGTCCCGCGGCATCCAGCTCCGCCCGCGTCAGAAGCCGCGTCTCGCTGTCCAGGACACGGCCCAACGGCTCGAGGCTCGCTTCCCATGCGGAGAGATCGATCTCGCCCGGGCCCGACCGAAGCCAGAGGCGGATCGAGTTCTCGCGACGCCCCGCCGCGGCCGCGAACGCCTCCTGGCCGCCGCAGATCGCCCGAAGACCGTGCGCGGCCACCTCGAGCATGCGCGAAAGCTCGAGGGTGGCGGCCGCCTCCGATCCCAGCTGGTGCAGGTCGCGGAGGCGCGCTTGCTGCGCGTCGTTTCGCGCCTGCGCCGCCTCGAGGCTCTCCGCCATCTGGTTGAACGCGAGACCCAGGGCGCCCAGCTCGTTTCGCGCGCTGACGTTGATCCGGGATTGGAAATTCCCCTTCGCGATCGCGTCGACGCCGCGCAAGAGCTCGTCGATCGGGCGCGTCACCCAGCTCGACACCGAGTTCGACGCGATCACGCTCGCGGCGAGGCCGACGAGGAAGATCCCGAGGGTCACGTACCAGAGGAGCCTCGCCTCCGAGATCAACTCGCCGGCGCTCAGCTCTACGACCACGAGGCCGACCGATTCGCCGCCCGGCGCCCGAATCTGCGACACCGCGACGACGCGCGCGTGCGAGGGGCGCGCCAGGTCGAGGATCTCGCACGACGTCCCGCTCATCGCGCGGTGAATCAGCTCCGCGGGCACGCTGGCCGGCGGCAGCGATCCGATCGGCAGCCGTCCGCGGCGAAGCTCCGTGTCGTCGCGGATCGGACCGGCGCCGCCCATGTCGACGACCACGCCCCAGGTGCCGAGATGGCCCACGGGCGCGAGCGTGAACAGGTGGTAGATCGCGGGGTTCGCGCGACGTAGCGCGCCCAGGTTCGTCACGATCGTGCGGAAGCCCGGCGTGTTCATGTCCGCTGGGGATCGGATCAGCCGGTGATCTTCGACGGCGATGAGCGAAGCGGCGGTCTCGGCGGCCGTGATCGTGGTGCTCATGAGTTGGCGGCGAAGCGCCGCCTGGCCGTTTTGGTAGAGGAGGATCGTCGCGAGAACGAGGAACGCGCTCCCGACCGCGAGGAAAAGGATTTGGAGCTCGGTCTTGAGACTCCGCTGGCGTTCCAGAAAGCGCATGGGTAGGCGCGTTTTCTCCGAAGAGGCTAGGAGTTACGCCGGACCCGAGTCCCCTCCTTGGAGTCCTCAAGCACATAGCCCAGCGCCAGTATCTCGTCTCTCAATGAATCGGCACGCTTCCACTGCTTCTGGAGACGAGCTTCATCTCGTTGTCGGACAAGAGATTGCACGGCTTCCGGGACATCCTCTTCGGGGGCCTTACCACCCCAGAAAAGTCCGATGGTTTCGCCCAGTTCGCGGAGATGGCGGCCGGCGTCCGGAAGCGCGGCGCGCTCGAGCGCGGACGCATCCGCGGCATCCGCCACGCGGTTGATCGCTTTCGCGATCTCGAAGAGGTGTCCCTGCGCGCGGGCGGTATTGAAATCGTCGTCCATCGCCTCGACGAACCCGCGCCGATACATGGCGACCTCGGCCAGCAGCTCCGCGTGCGCGAGGTCGGAGGTTCCGGCCGCGGCCAAGCCGGGCGACGCGGGATCTACCGCGCGCTCCGCCCGGACGAGGGCCTCCCGGAGCCTCGCGTACGCCACGCCCGCCTCCTCGAGCCGCGTCTCGTTCCACTCGATCGGGCTTCGGTAGTGCGTCGACTGGAGGTAGAACCGAACCACCTCCGGCTCGACACGCGCGACCACGTCCTCGACCGAGAAGAAGTGCTGCGTCGACTTCGACATCTTGGCGCCTTCCAGGTTCACGAGCCCGTTCTGCACCCAGTAGCGCGCGAACGTGTGGCCGGTGACGGCCTCCGATTGCGCGATCTCGTTCTCGTGATGCGGAAAGATCAGATCCTGCCCGCCCCCGTGGAAGTCGAACTCCTCGCCGAGATGCTTCATGGCCATGGCCGAGCACTCGATGTGCCATCCGGGGCGACCCTGGCCCCACGGCGAGTCCCACGCCGGCTCGCCGGGCTTGGCGCCCTTCCAGAGCGCGAAATCGAGCGGATCGCGCTTCGCCTCGCCGACGTCGATCCGCACTCCGGTGCGCATGTCGTCCACGTTCCGACCCGACAGCTCCCCGTAGCGCGGGTACTTTCGGACGTCGAAGTAGACATCGCCCTCCGCGGCGTACGCGTAGCCCTTCTCGATCAGCATCGTGATGAGGCGGAGGATCTCGGGAATGTGCTCGGTGGCGCGCGGGTAGACGGTCGCCGGCTTGATGTTCAGGACGGCGGAGTAATGGAGGAACGCCTTGATGTTGCGCTCCGACACGGACTCGAACGCCACGCCTTCGTCCTGGGCGCGTGCGATGATCCGGTCGTCGATGTCGGTGAAGTTCGTCACGTACGTGACGACGAAGCCCTTCGACTCGAGGTAGCGACGGATCACGTCGCCGGAGACGGCGTATCGCATGTGCCCGACGTGCGGCTTGTCCTGAACGGTCATGCCGCAGACGTACATGCCGGCGCGGCCGGGCGTGACCGGCTCGAACGGGACCTTGGCGCGCCGCCGCGTATCGTAGACGCGGATCGAGTTGGCGCTCATTGCGTGGTCCCCGGCGCGTGAAGTTGGACGCCCGCGGCGCTCAGATGCCGGATGGCGCCGAGCCGAAGCGCTCGCCCCACGGTGAAGCGGTCCTCGGGGGAGGTGCGCGCCTGGAGGAGAATCGTGAAGTGGCCGCCCCGGATCTCGTCGACGCCCAAAAGCTTCGGCGGCTCACGAAGGAGGGGCGCGATGGTCGGGTCGCCGCGGACCTCGGTCAGGAACGCCTCCAAAAGCGAGATCGCGCGCGACGGCTCCTCCGTGAGGCTGACCGGGATTCGAATGAGCGGCGCCGAGTACGCCTTCGTGAGGTTCGTGACAACCTTGATCTCACCGTTCGGAATGAAGTGCACGGAGCCGTCTGAGTCCCGCAGCTCCGTGTGCCGGATGCCCACGGTCTCGACGGTGCCCGCGACCGAGGCGATCCGCACCGAGTCGCCGACGGCGTACTGATTGTCGTGGATGATGAAGAAGCCGCTGATCCAGTCGCGGACGAGGGACTGCGCGCCCAATCCCGCGGCCACGCCGAACCCGCCCGCCGCGGCCACCGCCGGCGTGATGTCGAGCCCCAGCTCGCGCACGCCCATCAGGAGCGCGATGACGATGATCGAGTTTCGCGCGATTCCGCGCAGGATGCCGCCCAGCGTGCGCGCCCGGTTTTCGCGCGCCGTCGGATCGCCGTCGCCCTGCGCCCGGATGGCCACCTCGAGGCGGCCGATCAGGAGCGCGCTGATCCGAATGAGGACGATGGCGCCGAGCAGGCAGAGACCGAGCCGGACCACGAGCATCGCCGCGGCATACGCCATGGCGGCCTCGGGCGTTTGGAAACTGGAGGGCGGCGTGAACGGGTTCGGCATGGTGCGTCAGCGCGCCGGGCGCGCGGCCGGAACGGCTTCGACGATGGCGCGCACGAGATCGCGGTAGGAGAGGCCGGCGGCCTGGGCCGCCTTCGGAACGAGGCTCGTCTCGGTCATGCCGGGCAC
>DATEND010000136.1:0-2815 GCA_035275245.1 Candidatus Eiseniibacteriota bacterium | reverse complement strand
CTCTTCACTCGGCCGGTCGCGTTCATCCTCTCGGGCGAGATGGCGGTGGCCTACTTTCAGTTTCACTTCCCGAACAGCTTCTGGCCGACGGTGAATCAGGGCGTGCCCGCCGCCCTCTATTGTTTCATCTGGCTCTACTTTTCGGCAGCGGGCGCGGGTCCCTGGAGCCTCGATGCCGTCCGGGGGAAGTCCTCCGGCGCCTCGTAATCCCGGCGGGTCATCGGGTTACGGGAATTTCAAGAAAATCGATCCGGCGTGTCGAATTCGGCGTCCCTCGTTCGTCGCCTGGTTAGAACGAGGGTTTGGGGCCGGTCGGAACCGCCCGGAAGCAGACCCCACAGCAAATAGGAGATACGACAATGCGATTCATGGTGCTCGTCAAGGCGGACAAGCAGTCCGAGGCAGGCGTTCTTCCGGATCAGAAGATCCTCGCCGCGATGGGGAAGTACAACGAAGAGTTGGTGAACGCCGGCGTGATGCTCGCGGGCGAAGGGCTTCAGCCGAGCTCGAAGGGCGCGCGCGTCCGATTCTCCGGTGGCAAGACGACGGTGACCGACGGCCCCTTCGCCGAGGCGAAGGAACTCATCGCCGGCTTCTGGCTCTGGGAGGTGAAGTCCAAGGCAGAGGCGATCGAGTGGCTCAAGAAGGCGCCGTTCGACGGCGGAACCGAAATCGAGATTCGCCAGGTGTTCGAGACGGAAGATTTTGGGGAGGCGCTCACCCCCGAGATGAGAGAGCAGGAAGACCGTGTCCGCGCGAAGGCCGCCGGAAATCGATAGCTCGTCGCAGCGCCGCCATGCCGCGAAGCCGCGAAGCCGCGACGCCGCGAAGCCGCAACGCTGCGACGCAATGACTCCATAGGGAGACGACCATGCGATTCATGATGCTGATGATCCCCAAGGGATACGAGAAGGCGAAGCCGGGCACCATGCCGGATGCCAAAGCCGTCGCCGCGATGATGAAGTACAACGAGTCGCTCCAGAAGGCGGGCGTGTTGCTGGCGCTGGACGGCCTGCACCCACCCTCGATGGGCGCGCGCGTCTCGTTCCCCGGCGGGAAGCCGAAGGTGACGGACGGTCCCTTCTCCGAGGCGAAGGAAGTGCTCGGCGGGTACTGGATGATCCAGGTGAAGTCGAAGGAAGAGGCGATCGAGTGGGCGTCGCGTTGCCCCGGCTCGGAAAACGAGGTGATCGAGGTTCGTCAGGTGCAGGAGTTCTCGGACTTTCCATCCGACGTGCAGGAGGCCGCGGCCGGCTTCGTCGAGATGCAAGGCCGCGCCGGGAATCGGTAGCGACGCCTCTCGAGGCGTCGCGCCCGAAGCAACGCGCCGGAGGGAAGCAACGCCGCCCAATGCGTCGCGCCCGAGTCGACCTTGCAGTGCCGAGGTGAAGGTGGTGTGATCGGTGTCCGTGAACGACACCGACGCACGACGCGCGATCGACGCGGTCTGGAGAATCGAGGCGCCCCGGCTGATCGCCGGCCTGGCGCGGATCGTGCACGACGTTGGCGTGGCCGAGGATCTGGCGCAGGACGCACTCGTGGCGGCACTCACCACGTGGCCTAAGTCAGGCGTCCCGGACAATCCGGGCGCCTGGCTCATGGCGACGGCGAAGCATGGCGCGATCGACCTGCTTCGACGGGGCAAGCGGGGCGAGCGGGCGAAGGACGCGATCGGCCATGAGCTCACTTCTCGTCACGATTCGCCCGGACCGGACCTCGACGCCGCGATCGACGACGACGTAGGCGACGACCTCCTCCGCTTGGTGTTCATCTCCTGCCACCCGATTCTCTCGAGCGAGGCGCGCGTCGCGCTCACGCTTCGCCTGCTCGGCGGGCTGACGACCGACGAGATCGGCCGCGCGTTCCTCGTTCCCGAATCGACGGTCGCCCAGCGGATCGTTCGCGCCAAGCGAACCCTCGCCGAAGCGAAGGTCCCCTTCGAAGTGCCGCGCGGCGCCGATTTCCGAGCACGGCTTTCGTCCGTGCTCGAGGTGATCTACCTCGTCTTCAACGAGGGATACGCGGCGACCGCCGGGGACGATTGGATGCGGCCGGCCCTCTGCGACGACGCGCTCCGCCTCGGCCGGATTCTCGCGGAGCTCGTGCCGGAGGAATCCGAAGTCCACGGGCTTGTCGCGCTCATGGAGATTCAGGCGTCGCGCACCTGGGCGCGCGTCACTCCGTCCGGCGAGCCGATCCTGCTTCTCGATCAGGATCGCGCGCGGTGGGATCAACTCCTGATCCGCCGTGGCCTCGCGGCCCTCGCTCGTGCCGAGAAACTCGGCGGTGCTAACGGCCCGTACGCGCTCCAGGCCGCGATCGCCGCGTGCCACGCTCGCGCGCGCACCCCCGGTCAGACGGACTGGGTTCGCATCGCGTCGCTCTACGATGCGCTTGCCCGCTCCGCACCCTCGCCCGTCGTGGAGTTGAATCGCGCGGTCGCGCTCGCCATGGCGTTCGGCCCGGCTGCGGGCCTCCCCGCGGTTGACGCGCTCGTCTCCGAGCCGTCGCTCGAGAATTATCACCTGCTACCCGCGGTGCGCGGCGATCTGCTCGCGAAGCTCGGCCGTTTCGAAGAGGCCAAGGCCGAGTTCGAGCGTGCGGCCGCCCTCACGCGAAACGCGCGCGAGCGCGAGGTGCTGCTCGAGCGCGCCGCGGCGAGCGCGCGCGGATCGGCCCGCCCGTAGGCGCAAATCGGGCGCACGGCGGGGCCGGTTCCGGGGAGAAGGGCGTTGACTTCGGGGTACCTTCTCGATAGCTTTCCGAGGTCACCTAACCCCATGCGAGACAAAGACTCTATGAACTATCCTCAAGC
>DATEND010000135.1:0-4392 GCA_035275245.1 Candidatus Eiseniibacteriota bacterium | reverse complement strand
CCACGCATCACCTCTTCGGTGAACCGGATCAGGTGGTCCGTCGCACGCTTCTTGAAGCGGAAGAGATGCAGGATGTCGGGGATGGTTTCCCCCGTCGCGTGGAGCGTCCTGAAGGCGACCCCCGTCATCCCACGGGCGGGTCGGTTTGCGATCTCTTTGAGGTGCATGGCTGCCTGATCCCCCTACCGGCGTACATCCCGTTTGGGCGCGGGTAAGGCAAGACGCATACCACGCCGACCGACCGTCCCAAAGGGGGTTACCGGGCAGGAAGAGGCGCCAAATCGTAGGAATCATGCGCCCGTTCATAAGAATTGAGCGACGGCCCCGGGACACGTCATGGCAATGATCCCCCGGAGGGGGGAGCCCCCGCTTCCCTGGAACCTGGGGCCCGGCCCAGGCGCTCCGGCGTTCGAGACCTGGCGCGCGTCGTTCGGACCCGCAACGGGTCCCCTATACTGTCGCAAGGCTTCGAGCGGGATGCCGTGGCGGACTTGCCTGATCCGCAACCGGGGGGCCGGTGAGCGAGGAGCCGATTGATGAACTGCGCCGGCGACTCTCGCGTGCGGTCGTCCGGGTCTGCCCGCGCTGGCTCGCCGCGCATACCGAAGACATCGTCCACGTTGCCATCCTCCGCGTCCTGAACGCCGCCCGCAGCCGAAGTGAGGGACCGCCCGATCTCTCGTCGTTGTATGTCGAGAAGGCGGCTTACTCGGCTCTGGTGGACGAGATCCGTCGGCATCGGCGCCGGCGCGAGGAATCGTTCGACGGGAAACCCGACGTGGCCGGCGACCGGAGCGACACCGACCCGCAGTCGGCCGTGGCGGCGCGCGAGGTCGCGGACGGGCTGCGCGGCTGCCTGGCGGTTCTCGGCGGGCCGCGGAGGCTGGCGGTCACGCTGCACCTGCAGGGGCATTCGGTTCCGGAGGTGGCCACGATCCTGAAGTGGCGCGTGAAGCGGGCCGAGAATCTCGTCTACCGCGGCCTCGCCGACCTGCGGCGGTGCCTGACGATGAAAGGACTGGCGCGATGAGCGGAGAGCCTCGATTGCCGGAAGACCTGAGGGCGGAGTTCGCCACGCTCTCCGCGTCCGCCGTCGGCGGCCCCGACTGCCCGCCCCCCGAGGCGATCTGGGACGCGGTCACGGGCGCGGCCTCGTCCGCCGCCGCGTCCGCCGTCGTCGACCACACCAGTCGGTGCTTTGCCTGCGCCGAGGCGTGGCGGCTGGCGCGCGAGCTCCACGGACCGGCTCGTGCGGAGCCGGGATCGATGTCGGGATCGGAACCGGGGTCGGCGCAAGGGTCGACCGGCCGGGCGCCGGCGATCCGCGACCCGGCGATTCGCAACTGGACCGCGCTGGCCGCGGCGGTGGTCGTGCTCTCCGCCGGCGTCGGGATCCTGATGCTGCGGCGGCAGACGCCAACTGTCGTGATGCGGGCGGGAGAGGAGGTCACGATCGCCTCGCTGACCCCGGAATCGGTCCCGCTCCCGAAGCAGGCCTGCGTCCTGAAGTGGTCGGAGCCGGCCGGCGGAGCCCGCTACACGGTGCGCGTCGGCAGCGAGGATCTCTCGCCCGTCGCGCACGCCGAGAACCTCGATCGGAACGAGTTCACGATTCCGCCGGCCGATCTCGAGAAGCTCCCGCCGGGGTCGGTGATCGTCTGGCGGGTGGAGGCGGCGCTCCCCGACGGCCGCCGGCTCGCGTCACCCGGGTTCAGGAACCGGCTGGAGTAGGGTGCCCATGCGCATTGTCGGGGTGGTCGCGTTCGCTATCCTGGCGATCGGCCTCGTCGTCCCGCCCGGCTTCGCGATGGAGGTCGAGCAGGCGCGCACGTTCGAGGATTGCGACGCGATCCTCCGCTCCCGGGCGAGCGCCGTCGAGTGCCACCAGTTCCTGGCGATGCGGACCCGGACCTGGAGTGAAGGCATCCGGCACCTGGAAGCGCGCCTCGCATTCGACCCGGACGACCAGCTTTCGCGGGCCGCGCTCGGCATCCTGCGCGAGACCATCGGCGACCCGAAGGGAGACGACGATCTCAAGCGCGCCGCCGAAGGGCTCGCCGCGCAGGGTCGGCGCAACCTCGAAGGATTCGCGCGGATCGGCCTGTTCTACTCGTTCGGAGAGCAACGCCGGATGGCCGAGGCCGCCCAGGAGATCGAGGCCGCGCAGAGGGCGCTCGACGCGTCCGGAGATCCGCGCCTGGCGGCCTACCTGGAATACCACCGCGGCCTGGACTCCTACTACCACCTCGACTACGCGGGCGCGGAGGTGCATTTCAGGAACGCCGGGACGATGGCCGACGCGCTCGGCGACAGCCACCTGCGCGGCTGGGTCTTCAACAGCTTCGGCCTGTGCAAATACTTCACCGGCCGGGCCGCGGAGGCGGTCGCCGACTATCGTCGATCGGCCGAGCTCCTGAGCGAGCGCGGCGATCGATTCACCGCAACGAGCTCGCTGCATGGCGCCTACGAATCGGCGGTCGAGGCCGGATGGCCCGCGGCCGAACAGGAGCGGCTCTACCAGGAAACGTTCGCGCTCGCCGAGGCGAGCGGCCACTTCAAGATCCAGGCCGAGCTGCTCTTCAGCCGGGCCCAGCAGGATGGCGACGTCGAGGAGCGTCTCGCGATGTTGCGGCAATCCCTCGAGGTTCTGAAGCGAGTGCGGGACCCCATCCAGTCCGCCTGGGTGATGCGGTACACGGCGACGCTTCTCGCCTCGACCGGACCTGCGCGGCGGGGCGAGGCGGAGAAGATGCTCGACGCCGCCATCGACCTGGCGCACCGCTCGGGCGATCGCGAAGGGGTGGCCCGGGGACTGAGTCGCCGGGCCGCCATATTCCTGGACGCTGGCGACCGGGACCAGGGCCTCGCCACCTGGGACGCCACGCTCGACGCCGTCGAGGCGGTCAGGGACTTCCAGCGCGACGAGGCGGCGCGCGCCGGGTTCCAGTCGAGATGGGCCTCCTACTATTACCAGGCGGCCTCCGTCCGACTCCGGGCCCCGGGCGCGGGCGCTTCCGCCGAGGAGATCGAGAAGGCGCTGGCGATCGTCGAGAGGATGCGTGCCCGCGTCCTCCTGGACTCGCTCGACGCCGCCGGCGTCGCCACCGGGGGCGGTCCCCCGGAGCTGCGGCAACGGCGCGCGGCGGTGCTCGACGGCATCTCCCGGGTGCAGCGCCGCCTCTTCAGCCGCGTGTTGTCGGAGGGGGAGCGCTCGGCCGGCCTGCGCGAGCTGGACGCGCTCGAGAACCAGGAGCGCGCGCTCCGGGCGGAGACGGCCCGCGCCGATCCGTCATTCGCCTCCCTGAGGACCCCGTCGCCCGCGCGCCTCGCGTCGATCCAGGCGGCGCTCGACGCCGATCAGGCGCTGCTCTCGTTCCAGTCCGACCCCGACGCGTCACGCGCGGGATGGGTTGTCGCGATCACGCGTGATGCGGTGCGCACGACGGACATCCCGAACCGCGCCGCGCTCGACGGCGAGGTCTCCCTGTTCCTCGGCATGCTCGAGCGCCGTGACGGCTCCGACGCGGCGGGTGCCGCGCGCCTCTACAAGGACCTGCTGGCCGATCTGCTGACCCCGCTGCCGCCGGGGATCACCCGCCTCGTCGTCGTTCCCGACGGTCCGCTCCACCGGCTCCCCTTCGACGCGCTGCGGGAGGACGCCTCCGGCGCGCCCCTGGCCACCCGGTTCGAGATCACCCTGGCCCCTTCGTGCTCCGCCTGGCTGCGCTGGAACGGGACGCCACGGGGGCCCGGCGTTCATCCCGTCCTGGCGATGGCCGATCCCCGCCTGCAGTCGGAGGAAGGGACCTCGACCAGCCGGGCCGCCACCCTCGCGACGGGACTTCGGATCGGCACGCTTCCGAGCGCCCGCGCGGAGGCCGGAGAGATGGTGCGCCGCCTGGCCGGTGGCAGCCGCATGGTCGCCGGCGCCGACGCCAGCGAGCGGTTCCTGAAGACCACCGACCTCTCCTCGTACCGGATGCTGCACCTGGCGGCGCACGCCGTCGTGGACGAAGAGCACCCCGAGCGCAGCGCCGTCCTCCTGGCGCCCGGGTCCGGCGACGAGGACGGGCTCCTCCAGGCCCGCGAGATCGTGAATCTCGACCTGCATGGCCGGGTCGTGATCCTCTCGGCCTGCAGCAGCGCCTCGGGGACGGTCCTGGAGGGCGAGGGAGTCATGGGGCTGGCGCGTGCGTTCTTCCAGGCCGGCGCCGTCGGAGTCGTGGGCGGTCTCTGGCCGCTCCGCGACCAGGAGGCGGCACGGCTGGTGGACGACATGGCCGCCGGCCTCGGGCGGGGTGCGAGCATCGGCACTGCCCTGGCCGGGGCGCGGCGCGCGGCGATCCGGGAGGGCTCCCCCGCCTCCGCCTGGGCGGGCCTCGTCGTCCTGGG
>DATEND010000134.1:0-3034 GCA_035275245.1 Candidatus Eiseniibacteriota bacterium | reverse complement strand
CGGTGACCGAGATCCAGTTGTTCGCGACGCCCGTCGCGGCGCCTCCGCCGCCGCCGTGCGACCCGGACACGGGCGAGGACAGCGCCTCGAGGGAATCGAGGAGATCGATCGCCGTCCTGCTGACCGCGCCCTCGGTTCCATCGCCGCCCGTTCGATTCGCCGCCCCGCCGGCCGCCACGTTCTGCCGGCTCGAGTAGCCGGGCACGCCCGAGACGCCGGTCAAGACCGAGACCCCGGGGAGCACGTCCGGGAAAAGGATGTCCGCGGTCGAGGTGTTCGTGATTCGAACCGTGATGCCGAACCCGTCGGAGAGGACCGGATCGTAGAGAAGCGGAAGACCGAGCTGGGTCAGCGTGCTTCCGGACAGCGACTCTTGCGGATTCGGGTCGGCCAGATCCGTCGATCCATCGATTGCGGTGAGTCCGCTCACGACGGAGAGGGTGAGGAGCCCCGCATCCGTCGGACTCGGAGCGAACAGGAGCGCGGGTACGACGACGAGGACGACGAGCAGCGGACGAGACACGGCGACACCTCCAGATTCGTGGGATGTCGGGGACGCGCACGTTCACATCGCAATCACCGTGCCGGGGCGGAGCGTCGCGAAATTGCGCATGCGGGCGCCATTCCGCCTCTTTGGCGAACCGGCCCATGCCGGGATAAGCGAAACCCCCGGTTGGCAGAATCGTCAACCGGGGGCGTCATCACACCGCGTTCGCGCGCCCTACGCGCGGCGGGCGGGCCCGCTGCGGCCTCGCGCGCTACCCCACCCACTCCGCGATCGACTTGCCCTGCAGGAAGAGGCCCAGGTAGTCGCGGCCGCCCGCCTTCGAATCCGTGCCGCTCATGTTGAACCCGCCGAACGGGTGGATGCCGACGAGCGCGCCCGTGCACTTGCGGTTCAGGTAGAGATTGCCGACGTGGAGTCGGCGCTTCGCCTCGGTGAGCTTGGCGCGACTCCGCGAGTAGTAGGCGCCGGTGAGCCCGTAGATGGTGCCGTTCGCGATCGCGATCTCCTCTTCGAACGACGTGGCGGGAATGATCGCCAAAACCGGCCCGAAGATCTCCTCCTGCGCGATGCGTGCGTCGGGCTTCACGTCCGCGATCACGGTCGGCTGGAGGAAGTAGCCCGGTTCGGAGTGCTTGCACCCTCCGTTCAGGACCCGCCCTTCCTTCTTCCCCACCTCCATGTACTCGAGAATCGTCCTCTCGGCACGGGCGCTCACGACCGGGCCGAGGTAGTTCTCCTTTTTCTCGGTCGGGCCGATCGTCATCGTCTTCACCTTGGCCTGAAGACGCTCCGTGAAGTCGTCGTAGAGCGAGCGATGCACGATGGCGCGTGAGCAGGCCGAGCACTTCTGCCCCTGGAACCCGAACGCGCCGGCATAGACGCCGGAGACCGCGGCTTCGAGGTCGGCGTCCTCGTCGACGATCGTGAAGTCCTTCCCGCCCATCTCGAGGATCATGCGCTTGAGCCAGATCTGCCCCGGCGGCACCTTCGCCGCGCGCTCATGGATCCGAAGGCCGACCTCCTTCGAGCCGGTGAACGCGATGTAGCGAACGCGCGGATGATCCACGAGCGCATCGCCCATGGCGCCGCCCGGGCCCGGGAGGAAGTTGACGACGCCCGGAGGCACGCCGGCCTCTTCCAGGATCTCGAACAGCGTCCAGGCGATCAGGGGCGCGTCGCTCGACGGCTTGAGAACCACCGTGTTGCCCGTGACGACCCCGGCTACGGTCATGCCGCAGGTGATCGCGAACGGGAAGTTCCACGGCGGGATCACGGCGCCCACCCCGAGCGAGATGTAGCGGTACTCGTTCGACTCGCCGGGATTCGGCGTGAGCGGGTGCGAATGCTCCCAGCGGATCATCTCCCGCGCGTAGTACTCGGCGAAGTCGATCGCCTCGGCGGTGTCGCCGTCGGCCTCGGGCCAGCTCTTCCCCACCTCGTAGACCATCGTCGCCGAGATCTCGTGGCGCCGGCGCCGCATGATGCCCGCGGCCCGAAGGAGCACGTTCGCGCGTTCCCGGGCGGGGACCCACTGCCACGATTGAAACGCCTGCTCCGCCGCGGCCACAGCCTGGTTCACGTGCTCCGGCGTCGCCTTCGCGAACCGGCCGACGACCTCGGCGGGGTCCGCGGGATTGAGGCTCTCCGACGAGTCCTTCGTCTCGATCCGTTTTCCGCCGATGACGAGCGGGTAGGTCTTCCCGAATCGAGCGCGTACTTGCTCGAGGGCCTTCTTCATCGCCGCCTCGTTTTCCGGGCGCGCGTAGTCGAGCATCGCCGTGCTCTGGTATTCCGAAAGCATGGACTTCTCCTTTGGGGGTTTGGAACGGGTGTGCCTATACTCGCGCGAACATGATATCCGCTCTCGCGCTGGCTGTCATCCCGGCCCTGGTTCTGCCCTGGGTGATCCTTCCCCTTCGAAGCCCCGTCGTTTTCGCGCTCGTTCCGGTCCTGGCGCTCGCCTGGGTCTACCGGCGCGCCATCGCGGACGGCGACGCGCGGCGCGCCGTCGTGCTGTCCCTCGCCTGGGCCGTGGCGCTCACCGTCTCGACCATCGCGGCCGCAGCGTTTTCGCACGACGCGGCGCTTCGCGGGATCTGGCGCGCCGCCGCCTTCCGCGACGAGATGGTGCGATGGATCGCGACCGGCGCCGGCGCCGAGGGGAACATCCAGCTCTTCCTGCCGCGCGTCCTGATCGAGTACGCGCTCGTGATCGCGCTCTCGGCCGTGAGCGCGGGCGCAGCGGCGCTCTTCCTGGGCGGGTTGCTCCTCGGCTACATGAACGGCTACGTGGGGTGGGTCGTCGCGAACGCCGACCCCGCGACCGCGCATGTCGCGGCCGCGCTCCTGGCGTGGCCGCCCTGGTCGATGGCTCGGGTCGTGTCCTTCGTGCTGGCGGGAACGGGCGCGGCGCTCTGGGGCTACCCGCGGCTCTACGCCCGCGGAAGCGCGCGCGCGCCCGTGGGACGGCTGTTCGCCGCCTCGGGCGCGTTTCTCTGCGCGGACATCCTGCTCAAGTGGTGGCTG
>DATEND010000133.1:0-2237 GCA_035275245.1 Candidatus Eiseniibacteriota bacterium | reverse complement strand
CATTCTCCTGACCGCGAAGGACCCGCGCGCGGTCGCGCTCGCGACGGACGCGTTGGTCGGTAGGCCGCTTCCGTGGGTCGCTCCGGAGGATCCGGCCGCATCGGAGGCGACGATCTGGTTTTGCGCCGGAACGCCGCCCTCATCGCAGCTCTCGCTCCCGCGCCTCCGCTGGATTCACTCCGGATGGGCGGGCGTCGAGAATTGGTTTCAGCGCCCCGAGTGGCGGGACGGCGTGGAACTGACCCGAACGGTCGGCGACTTTCCGCGGCGCATCGCCGAGTACGTGGCGTGCTATCTCCTCGCGGACGCGCTCGGCGCGCGCGAATCGTGGCGGCAGATGGAGGCGCGCGCGTGGCGCCGATGGACTCCGGGGACGCTCGCGGGGCGGGCCCTCCTCATCGTCGGGTACGGGGCGATCGGCCGGCGCGTGGGCGAGGTGGCGCGCGTCCTGGGCATGGCGACGCGCGGCGTTCGTCGCGGCCCGCTCACGCCGGAGGATCATGCGCACGGTGTCGAAGAGGCGTCGGCCGTCGACGCGCTCCTCCCGGGCGCCGACGTCGTCGTGAATCTCCTTCCGTCGACGGCCGAGACGGAATCGTTCTGGAACGCCGCCCGCTTCGCGCGCTTTCGGAAGGGCGCGGTGTTCGTCAACGTGTCGCGCGGGGCGACGGTCGACGAGGGAGCGCTGCTCGACGCGATTCGAGAGGAACGGCCCGCACGCGCGATCCTCGACGTCTTCCGGGAGGAACCGCTTCCCGCTTCGAGCCCGCTTCGCATGGTGCCGGGCGTCTGGATCACGCCCCACGTCGCCGGGATCGGAACGGTCGAACCGCTCGCGGCGGCGTTCGCGGAGAACTGGAAGCGATGGATCGCGCGCGATCCGCTCCAGCATCGCGTCGACCGCGGGCGCGGTTACTGAGCGGGAAAAGCCTTGATTCCGCGCGCGCCCCTCGCATAATCGCGAGCGGGCGAAGACGCGAAGGCCCCCAGGGAAAGGAGCGGCATGGCGCCGATCGAGGCAACCACGAAGGAGTCGAGGGTGAAGCAGGGGACCATGTGGGCCATGCAGAAGTCCGCGCCGGAGCCGGGGCTCAAGCACGTCACGGTGCCGATCCCGTCGGTCGGGCCGAACGACGTCCGCATCCGGGTCACGGCGTTCGCGATCTGCGGCACCGATCTCCACATCGTCGAGTGGGATCGATGGGCCGCCTCGCGCATCAAGCCGCCGCTCGTGCCTGGACACGAGTTCACGGGCGTCGTCGAATCGGTGGGCGCCGAGGTGACCCTGGTAGGCCCGGGCGATCGTGTCACCGGCGAGACACATATCTTCTGCGGCATCTGCTACGCCTGTCGCCGAGGTCTGAACCACCTCTGTCAGAAAGTCGAGATCCTGGGCGTCGACCGCGCCGGCGCGTTCGCCGATTACGTCGTCGTGCCCGAGCAGAACGTGTGGCGGCTTCACGCCGACATCTCCGAGGAGATCGCGGCCATTCACGACCCGCTGGGGAACGCGGTCCACACCGCGTTGGCCGGTCCCGTCGCCGGGCTCCGGTTCGCCGTGTTCGGGTGCGGCCCGATCGGCTGTTTCTCCATCGGCGTACTCAAGGCCGCCGGCGCCGCGTGGGTCGCCGCGGTGGACAAGAACCCGATGCGTCTCTCGCTCGCCGAGCGAATGGGCGCGGATCTGATTTTGAACGTGGAGAAGGACCCCGTGGTCGAGCGCATCCTGGGCGCGACGGGGGGCCGCGGCGTCGACGGCATGCTGGAGATGTCGGGGCACCCGCAGGCGTTTCGGGACGGTTTTGAGGTCTTGGCGAACGGCGGGCGTGTCTCGCTCCTCGGGATTCCCTCGAAGCCGCTCGAGATCGACGTCGCGCGCGAGGTCATCTTTCGCGGCGCCGTGGTGCAGGGCATCAATGGCCGCCTGATCTTCGACACCTGGTACCGGATGGAGGCGCTCCTGCTCTCGGGCAAGCTCGACGTCACGCCCGTGATCACGCACGTCCTGGGCTGGAGCGAGTTCGACCACGCGGTGGAGCTCCAGCGCTCCGGCAAGGCGGGCAAGATCGTGCTGAAGCGGGACCGGCCGTGAACCGGGCGGCTCCGGCGGCCAATCCGCTCGCGTTCCTCGACGACGCGCTGGAACAGCTCCGCGCCGAAGGGCTCTACCGCCGGCTCCGCGTCCTCGAGGGGGAGCAGGCGCACACGTCTCGGTTCGACGGCCGGGACGTCATCAA
>DATEND010000132.1:0-6184 GCA_035275245.1 Candidatus Eiseniibacteriota bacterium | reverse complement strand
CCGAGGCGCTCGAGCGCTTCAAGGTTTCCCTGACCGAAGTGTCGCGGCACGGCTGCATCATCCGCGACCTCGAGCTCGGGCTCGTCGACTTCTATACGATGTCCCAGGACCGAATCGTGTGCCTTTGCTGGAGGCGCGGCGAAGCGTCGATCGAGCACTGGCACCCCATCGACGAAGGATTCTCAGGCCGCCGTCCCCTGAAAGACCTCTCCTAACCGCCGCTCGGCACGCATGGACAAGCGAGACGTCGCCCGCACCCTCGAGGAGATCGCGGTCCTTCTCGAGCTGACGGGAGAAAACCCCTTCAAGGTCCGCGCGTACGAGAGCGCCGCCCGAGCGGTCGACGGCTTGGCCGAGGATCTGGGCGGCGTGGTCTCCGAGGCCCGCCTCACCGAGATCGGCGGCATCGGTGCGAGCATCGCCTCGAAGATCGCCGAGCTCTGGACGACCGGCCGGATGACGTTCCACGACGAGCTCGTCGCCAAAGTCCCGCCCGGCTATATCGAGATGTCGCGCATCCCCGGCCTCGGGCCGAAGAAGATCCGCGCCCTGGGCGAGGCGCTGCACGTCACGTCGGTTGCCGATTTGAAGACCGCGGCCGAGACGGGGCGGATCCGCGGCCTCAAGGGATTCGGCGAGCAGTCGGAGAGGAAGATCCTCAAGGGGATCGCGGTCCTCGAGCTCGGGTCGGCGCGGTTCCTCGCCGGAGTCGCCCGCCCGATCGCGGAGGAGCTGCTCGAGGGGTTGAAGCGACACCCCGCCGTGGAACAGGCGGAGGTCGGCGGGAGCCTTCGGCGCGGGCTCGAGACCGTGAAGGACATCGACCTCCTCGTGGCTACGAAGAAGCCGGCGGATGTGACCCAAGCGTTCTTGGCGCTCGTCCCGGACGCATCGATCATCGGTAGCGGCGAAACGAAGACCTCGGTGCGCCTCCCGAGCGGGCTCGCGGTCGACATCCGGCTCGTCCTCCCCACGCAGTTCCCGTTCGCGCTCCACTATTTCACGGGCAACGTGGCGCACAACGTGCGAGTCCGCTCGAGGGCCATTGATCGCGGCTTCAGCCTGAACGAGTACGAGCTCTCGGGAAAGCGTCACGCCGCGATCGCGAACGAGGCCGATCTCTTCAAGGTCCTCGGCCTCGCCTACATCGAGCCCGAGCTTCGCGAGGACCTGGGCGAGATCGAAGCGGCGGAGAAGGGCGCCCTCCCCGATCTCATCACGCTCGACGACATGCGCGGGATCCTCCATTGCCACACGACCTACTCGGACGGGAAATCGACGCTCGTCGAGATGGCCAACGCCGCGGAGGCATGGGGTGCGTCGTATCTCGGGATCAGCGATCACAGCCAGTCCGCCCGCTTCTACGCCAACGGCCTCACCGAGGAGGACTTGCTGCGGCAGGAAGCCGAGATCGACGCCTGGAACAAGAAGTCGAAGCAGCTTCGTATCCTGAAAGGCGCGGAGGTCGACATTCTCCCGGACGGCTCGCTCGATTACGCCGACAAGATCCTCTCGCGGCTCGATTTCGTCGTGGCGTCCATCCACGCGAGCCTCATGATGGACGAGAAAGCGATGACCGCGCGGATCGTGAAGGCGCTCCGGAACAAGCACGTCAACATATTCGCCCACCCGACGGGAAGGATCCTCCTCCAGCGGGACGGCTACAAATTCAAGACCGAGGAGGTCTTTCGGGTCGCGGCGGGGGAAGGCGTGGCCGTCGAGGTCAATGCGAACACGCACCGGTTGGATCTCGACTGGCGCGAGATCCGGGCCGCGAAGGCGCGGGGCGTCACGTTCGCGATCAACCCCGACGCGCACCACGTGACCGGCTACGACGACATTCGCTTCGGCGTCGGCGTGGCGCGAAAGGGGTGGCTCACGAAGGGCGACGTGGTCAACACGCTGCCGGTGGACCGGGCGATCCGTCTCTTCCGGGCGCGGCGATGAAACACCGCCGCCGGGTAGCACCCGAGATCCGCTTCTTCCCCAACGACCCCGAAGCGTCGGTGGGGCTCGTACCCACGACGCCGCTCGCCGCGTTCGACGGCGAGCCTCCGTTCACGATCGAGGGCCGGCGCTACGCGCCCGCGCCGTACGATCCGGGCACGCTCGAGTTTCAGTACTGGCAGGGGGAGACCGCCCTCCGCCGTACGATCCGCGTCTGGGAGGATCTCTTCGATCGCGACTTCGCCTCGTGGCATGAAGCCCGCCCGCTCCTCGTGCGCCTTCGAGCCGGGCGCGATCTGAACGCCTTCTACGACCGAAAGAGCCTCCAGTTCTTCTACGACACGAACAAGGTGACCGGACGCGTGGTCTACGCCGCCGAGAGCCTGGACATCGTGGCCCACGAGGTGGGGCACGCGATCCTCGACGTCTACCAGCCGGGGTACTGGTCCACGCCGGACCCGGAGACCGCGGCGTTCCACGAAGCCTTCGCCGACTGCTCTTCCCTGCTCGTCACGCTCACCGACTCCTCGGTTCGCCGGGTCTTTCTCGAAGAGACCAAGGGCGGCGGGCGAGCCAGCAATCTCGTCTCGCGGGTGGCGGAGGCCCTCGGCCGGGCGATCCACGATAACTACGGCCCGAGCGCGATCAGCGATCCGACCCGGCTCCGCGACGCGAACAACTCGTTCCGCTACGCGGCTCCGGAGTCCCTCCCCGCCGGCGCGCCCGACGACGCGCTCTCCAGCGAGCCGCACTCGTTCTCGCGGGTCTTCACCGGCGCGTTCTACGACTTGCTCGTTTGGCTCCTGGCGCGGGCGCTTCGCGAGCGGCCATCGGAGCCGGACGCCGCGGTGGAACGCGCGCGGCGCCTGGCGGGGCGGCTCCTGGCGCGGGCGATCGAGACTTTGCCGCCCGGCGAAGCGCGGTACCGCGACATCGGGCTTCGGATGCGCGAGATCGACCAGACCGAGGAGGGTGGAGTCGCGTCGATCGGCATCGAGGAGGCGTTCGCCGGTCACGGGCTTCGCCTGCCGGCCCTGAGCACCCGACAGAGGCGGGCGCCGCGATACCGCGCCCTGCGCGCGCTCGATCCGTTGCGCCTCGGTGGGGCCGCCGCGGTGCGCGCCGTCCTCGGACTCGAGCCGAGGGCGCGACTGGAGCGCCGCGAATGGAAAGCGCGCGTCGGCGGCGGCATTCGCGAGCAGTACGTCTCTCGCGAGACCATCCCGGTGCGGCACCCGTCGCTGAAGCCGTTTCGCCGGATCGCAATCACGGTGGAATGCGGGTGCACGCTGACGCGCGACCCCGCGGGCGACGTGGAGGGAGCGTCGATCCTGCCGCACAAGCACCCGACGGCGACAGAGATCGCCCGGTGGCTCAAGCCGTGGCTCAAGCGGGGCGAGATCGCGACGTCGAGCCGGGCCACCTCGAAGGAGCACTTCCGCGACGGGAAGCCGTTCCGTGTCGGACGCTCCGGGGTGCTCGAGCGCGTCTACTTCGACTAGGAGGCCGTGTCCCCCGGCTTGAGCTCCACGACCTCGATCGTCGGCCATACCGCGAGGCGCTTCTTTAGCTCGGCGGGGGTTCCCGTGAGTGCGGGGAACGTGGAGTGGTGGATCGGCACGACGTACTTCACGCCCAGCATCTTCGCGGCGGCGGAAGCCTCCATCGGGCCCATCGTGTAGAGATCCCCGATCGGAAGCACCGCGACCGTCGGGTGGTAAAGCTCCCCGATCAGCTTCATGTCGCCGAAAATCCCAGTGTCCCCCGCGTGGTAGACGCGCGTTCCGTTCTCGAATTCGAGAACGAATCCGCAGGCCTCGCCCGCGGGGATCAGCTGATCGCCGTCCTGAATGGTGCTCGAGTGAAGCGCGTGCACCATGGTCGCCTTGACGCCGGGGAGCCCGACGGACCCGCCCTTGTTCATGGCGTGGAGCTTTTCCACGCCTTTGCCCGCGAGGTAGAGCGAGATCTCGAAATTGCAGGCGATCTCGGGATGGTACCGCTTCGCGATCGAGACGATCTCTCCCAGGTGGTCGGAGTGCCCGTGCGTGATCAGCACCGAGTCCACCTGGTCGAGTTTCTTCGCGGCCGGCGGGCACGCGGGATTTCCGTCCACCCACGCGTCCACCAGCACCGTTCGGCCCTCCGCGGTGCGAAAGAGCACGGTCGCGTGCCCCAGCCACGTGATCGAGACGCCCAGTTTTCCACTCATCGCCAATTCCTCCTGGCCGCTACACGGCGGCCGCTTTCGAGCTTCAGCCCGGCTTCAGGTCGGGCATCGTCTCCGGCGAGTCCAAGACCGGCGGAACATCCCCGAGCGCGAGCGCCTGCTCGATGGCCGGCCCGAGCGCCAAGTACTCGGCCTTCACGAATCCCACGACGCGTTCGGCGATCACCCCGGCGCCGTCGATGACGAACAGGGTCGGAACGTTCAGGACTCCGTACTCCACCGAGGCGTCGAACGGCGGAGCTTCCGAGGCCACGGCGAACGCGAGCCCGTTCTCGTCGCGGAAGGCGCGCGCGACCGCCTCGTCCTCCTGCGCGACCGCGAGGAGGAGGCGATCCTCCCGCTCGAGCGCGTGCGCCAGCGTGTTGAGATGCGACAGAAGGAGCTGGCTCGTGGGGCACGATTCCTTGAAAAAGACCACGATGCCGCCGCCCGGCTCCACGACGTCGCGAAGGCCGCGATACCCGCCGCCGACGATCGGGAGGTCGAAGTCCGGAGCGGGCGTGCCCGGCGCGCCGGCGCCGCTCACTTGGCTTTCCTGCGAGCGGGCGCGCGCTTCTTCGCCGCCACGCGTTTCTTCGCCGCCACGCGCCCCTTCGCCGACGCGCGCTTCGTCGCGCTCGGGCGCTTTTTCGCGGCCGCTCCCCTTCCCTTCTCCCACGGCGGCGTCGCCCCAGCCAGAAAGTATGGCGCGCTGGGGCAGAGCGTAGCCACCGGGCAGATGTCGCACTTCGGCTTTCGCGCCTCGCAAATTCTCCGTCCGTGGAAGATCAGGAGGTGCGCGAGGAGGATCCACTCCTCGCGTGGAACGATCCGCATCAGATCCCGCTCGATCTCCTCGGCGTTCTTGGCGCGGGAGAGGCCGAGGCGCCGGGAGAGACGCGCGACGTGCGTGTCGACGACGATTCCGTCGGCGATGCCGTACCCCGTGCCGAGCACGACGTTCGCGGTCTTCCGGGCGACGCCCGGCAGAGAGAGAAGCTCGTCCATCGTCCGCGGCACGACGCCGTCGAACGCCACCACGATCCGCCGGGAGGCCCCGCGGAGCGATTTCGACTTGTTCCGATAGAAGCCGGTCGAGCGAATGATCGTTTCCAGCTCTTCCTGGCCGGCCTCGCTCATCGCCCTCGCGTCGGGATACTTCGCGAAGAGCCCCGGCGTGACCATGTTCACGCGCGCGTCGGTGCATTGCGCGGAGAGGATGGTCGCGACGAGGAGCTGGAAGGCGTCCTCGTGGGTCAGGGCGCACACGGCGTCCGGGTGTGCCGCCTTGAGGCGGTCGATCAATTGCCGCACTTCCGTGCGCGTCTCGACGTCCACCGTCAATTCTGCCGCCGATCTTGAGGATAGAGGTGACGAACTCGGTTGATCACGTCTTGCGTGGTCGCCGAATCTCGCAGGTATTCGATGACCGCGCGGTAGCGGAGCTCGGTTTGCTCCATGTCGAGGAGGCGCTGCTTTACGATCGGCTCCACGTTCAAATTCATCGCCACGGTGTTCAGGATCGCCTCCGGGCTCATGTGCGCCCCGAACACCTGCGCGAGCTCGATCGCCGCGCCCTGTCCCTGGTTCACCCTCCGAAACAAGGAGAGAAGGTCGTTCACTTGCTCTTCGATCCGGGGGGTCCCGACCCACGCCAGATCCTCCGTGAGGGGCCGGACCCGCGCCACGCGGTACGGGCGGTCCTGTTCCGTTCCCTCGATGGCGACCTTGATCTCCCCGTGAAGGGTGATGTTGTACCGGTCGTCGGGCAGGTGCTGGTGTTGCACGAC
Source organism: Candidatus Eiseniibacteriota bacterium (assembly GCA_035275245.1). Lineage (GTDB taxonomy): Bacteria > Eisenbacteria > RBG-16-71-46 > SZUA-252 > SZUA-252 > DASQJL01. Next base: position 238 of record DATEND010000132.1, on the reverse strand, counting down.
GCGTCCGACGCAAGCGACCTCGTGCACGGCCGGGGCCCCCTCGTAATCCGACTCCCAACCCGGCTTCAGGAGGGCCATGCAGATGGTCTGGCCTCCCTTCAACACTTCGGCCATCATCATCCGGTAGCGCGGCTCGAAGACGTGAAGCGCCAGGATCGCCTTGGGAAAGAGGACGACGTTTGGAAGCGGGAAAAGGGGTTGAAGATCGTACGAGTCGGCCACGGGCCGATGCTAGCAC
>DATEND010000131.1:0-2746 GCA_035275245.1 Candidatus Eiseniibacteriota bacterium | reverse complement strand
CGCCCGCTCACGGCGACGGTCTTGATGGAGTGGAGCGGTTCGGCGATACGGAACAGGGCCCCCGGCGACGCCGGAAGCGGAGGATGAAGCGATGCGATACGCGGACCGGATGAGCTTGCTGGGGACAGAGACCGCGTTCGAGGTGCTCGCCAAGGCGCGCGCGCTCGAGGCGCAGGGGCGCTCGATCGTGCACCTGGAGATCGGCGAGCCCGATTTCGATACGCCGGCGCCCATTCGCGCGGCGGCGATCCGCGCCATCGAGGAGGGCTTCACGCACTACGGTCCGTCCGCCGGACTTCCGGAGGTGCGCGAAGCCATCGCCGCCGTCGTCGCGCGGGATCGCGGATTTCCCGTCGCGGCCGACCAAGTGGTCGTGACTCCCGGCGGAAAGCCGGTCCTCACGTTCGCGATCCTCGCGACCGTGAACCCGGGGGACGACGTGATCGTCCCGAATCCGGGATTTCCTATCTACGAATCGGTCGTGCGCTTCGCCGGCGCCACCGCGGTATCGCTTCCGCTCCGCGAGGAGCGCCAGTTCCGGTTCGGCGCGGCGGACGTGGAATCGCTCCTGACGCCGCGAACGCGGATGATCGTGCTCAATTCGCCGCACAACCCGACGGGTTCCGTGTTGACGCCGCGCGATCTGGACGAGATCGCCTCCCTCGTCAAGGACCGGGACATCTGGATCCTCTCCGACGAGATCTACTCCCGCATTCTCTACGACGGCGTCCACGAGTCGATCGCCACGCGGCCCGGCATGCGGGACCGGACGATTCTTCTCGACGGCTTCTCGAAGACGTACGCGATGACCGGCTGGCGGCTGGGCTACGGCGTCATGAACGCGACGCTCGCCAAGCACGTGGCGCGTCTCGCGACGAACGTGTATTCCTGCGCGACGTCGTTCGTGCAGCGCGCCGCCCTGGCCGCGCTGGGTGGACCGCAGGACGAGGTGAAGGCCATGGTCGCCGAATTTCGCCGCCGCCGCGACGCGATGGTGGCGGGGTTGAACGAGATTCCGGGCGTCACCTGTGCTAAGCCGGCGGGCGCCTTCTACGTGTTTCCTAACGTGACCGCGCTCGGAATGACCTCTGCCGAGGCGGAGCAGGCGCTCTTGAGCGACGCGGGGGTCGCCGCCCTGTCCGGCACCGCCTTCGGCTCCTTCGGCGAGGGCTATCTGCGATTCTCCTACGCCAACTCGATCGAGAACATTCGCGAAGCCCTGAAGCGATTCGAAGCGTTCGCGGCGGGCCGCGTCCGCGCCGCGCGCTGAACGGATGACGCCGGGCCCAAAGCGCGTTTTGGTCACCCTCGGCGGGAACGCGATCCTGCCCGCGCGGGGGACGGGCACGTTCGAGGAGCAATGCGCCGTGACCCGCGCGACGATGCAGCCGATCGCGCAATGGATCAAGGGCGGCACCGAGGTCGTGCTGAGCCATGGAAACGGCCCGATCGTCGGCAACATCCTGATTCGGAACGAAGCGGCACGAGATCAGATCCCACCCATGCCGCTCGACGTGTGCGGCGCCGATTCGCAGGGGGGAATCGGCTATATGATGCAGCAATCGCTGCAGAACGAGCTGCGCCAGACGGGGGTGACCGATCGTTCGGTCGTGACGGTGGTGACACAGGTTCTCGTGGACGAGCGGGATCCGGCGTTTCGGAGGCCGACCAAGCCGATCGGACCGTTCTACACGCAGGACCGGGCCCGGCTCCTCGCCAAGGAGAAGGGATGGACGATCGTCGAGGACGCGGGGCGCGGATACCGGCGCGTCGTCGCCTCGCCGAAGCCGCTCGAGGTGGTGGAGATCGCGACGATTCGGCAGATCGTGGAAGATGGCGGCGTGGTCATCGCGGCCGGCGGCGGCGGCATCCCCGTGTCGCGGCAATGGAACGGATCCCTCCACGGCGTCGAGGCGGTCATCGACAAAGACCTCGCGTCGAGCCTCCTGGGGCGGCTCCTGGGGTGCCAGACCCTCGTCATCGTCACGGGCGTGGAACGCGTCGCCCTTCGTTTCGGAAAGCCGGATCAACGGGATCTGGAGCGGGCCACGCCCGATGACTTGCAGGGATGGATGGAGGAAGGGCACTTCCCTCCGGGGAACATGGGCCCCAAGATCCAGGCCGCGATCGAATTCGTGCGCGGCGGGGGCCGCGAGGCCGTGATCACGTCGCCCGCGGGGCTTGCGGACGCGCTGGAACGAACGACGGGAACGCTCGTCACGCGCGCATAGCGCGGCGGGGAGACCAGGGAGGACGATGGGCGACAAGGGCGCTCCACTGGAAGTCCGCGGGCTGTCGGTCGCCGAGGGCGATCGCTGGCTGATTCGCGACGTGTCGCTCTCGGTTCCACCGGGCACGATGCACATGGTCCTCGGTGAACGCGGCGCGGGGAAGACGGCGCTCCTCGAGGCGATCGCGGGACTGAGGCGCCAGGCCAGCGGTTCGATCCACCTCGGCGCCGATGCGGCTCCTTCCTCCGAGGCCGGCGTCGGGCTGAGGCAGCGCCGCGGCCTCGCGGCGCTGAATCCTCGAGACATTCCCGCCGTTTCGCTCACGGTCGCCGAGCGCCTCCTCGTTCACCGCCCGCCGCGTTTCGGCGGGATCATGCTTCATCGCGAGCGCGGGCGTGCCGCGGCGCGGGCGCTCGCGTCGCGGGTCGGCGTGGAGTCGCTGCTCGACGTTCCGATCGAGGCGCTTCGGCCGCTCGAGCGACGCCTGGTCGAACTCTCTTCGGTCGTCGCGCAGG
>DATEND010000130.1:0-9421 GCA_035275245.1 Candidatus Eiseniibacteriota bacterium | reverse complement strand
GTAGTGGGCGCCGGAACCGAATCCGGCCCCCACTTGATAGTCGATGACGCGAATCGGCCCGCCGGGCGTTCGCACTTCGGTGCGGCGCATCGAATAGCCGAGGCCCTGACCGCCCGCGAACCCCCAGTTGTCGAGACGGTCGTCCCGGACGTTCGCGTCGGACCAGAAGAAGGAGAACTCCGGACGATCCATCAGGCCCCACTGAGCCGGATTGAACACGGCGCCGATCGCTCCGTCGTCCGTCGAGGGCGTCGTCGCGAGGAGGGAGGACGTCTCGGTGTACGGCGCGAGCGACTCTTCGCCGAAAACGACCGAGGCGGGAGCGGCCAGCGAAGCCGCGAGGACCAGGAACCCGGCGAAGAGCCGGGGGACCGCCGGCTTCATTTCAAGAGCTCCGTCGGATCGTTCCGCGGCGGGATCGGGGGTTCCTTCGGCTCCTTCATCCGGGCATAGATCGCGCTGGCCCCGAAGAGCACCAGCATCACGATGATCGAAACCGCCCGCGGAAGCTCCCACGCGAGCACATGGATCGAGTGGAGGTACTCGAGCATCAACTTGACGCCGACCCACGCGACGATGATGTAAGCGCCGTCGACGATCGCCGGATAACGGCGCACGATCCCGAGGAGGGTGCCGATCAGGAGCCGCATCGCGAGGATGCCCAAGATGCCGCCCGTGATCACGACCCAGACCTTCCGCGACATGCCTACGGCGACCAGGATCGAATCGATCGCGAACACGATGTCGGTCAATTCCACGCGGACGACCGTGCTCCAGAAAACCGAAAGCCCGAGGATCGTCTTCACCGCGGCGCTTCCCTTCTTCATTTCGTCCGGATGCGACATGAAGTGCTTCACGGGGAGATAGAGGAGGTAGAGGCCGCCGATCAGCTTGATCCACGTCCACGCGATGAGGTGCACCGCGAAGATCGTCGCGATGATCCGGAATGCGAAGGCGCCGAAGATCCCGTACTGGAGCGCCCGCTTCTGCTGCTGCTTCGGGAGCGGCAGGACCAGGACCGCCAGCACGAGCGCGTTGTCGGCGCTTAGGATCGCCTCGAGGACGACCAAGAGGCCGATCGTGAGGAAGTCGGAGGCCTCGACGTGGATGGGCATAGAACGGGGAGATTACCGCAAACCGAAGGCCTTAGGGGGTGGTCCGGAGGGACTCGTCCAGGGCCTGTTCCGAGGCCGGAACGTACATCCGCTCCACGTATTCCTTCATCATGCGCCGCGCGGAGAAGGCCGGCGTCACGGTCTGAATCGCCCGCCGCACGACACGAAGCCAGCCGTGGGGCATCCCGTCGGAATTCCGCTGGAAGTAGAGCGGCACGACCGTGTCCTCGAGCATTCGATAGAGGGATTCGGCGTCTGCGGCGTCGAGCGCCGCTTGGTCCGGACCGGCGTCGGCGCTCCCGCCGGACTTGACGGCGCCGAACGCCCACCCGTTGCCGCCGTCGTGCCCCTCCTCCCACCAACCGTCCAGGATGCTCAGGCTCGGCACGCCGTTCAGTCCCGCCTTCATGCCGCTCGTGCCGCTCGCCTCGAGCGGCGCGCGCGGGCTATTGAGCCAGAGATCGACGCCCGATACGAGCCAGTGCGCCGAGTGCATGTCGTAGTCCTCGAGGAACGCGATCCGTCCGGCGAGCTCGGGATCGCGCGCCGCCCGATACACGGACTGCAAGAGCGACTTCCCGTGCTCGTCGGCCGGATGCGCCTTTCCCGCGAAGATGAGCTGCACCGGGCGACGGCCGTCGCGGAGCAGGCGCTTCAACCGCGCCGGGTCCCGGAGGATCAAGTCCGCGCGCTTGTACGTCGCGAAGCGGCGCGCGAAGCCGATCGTGAAGGCTTCCGGGTCGAGCAGGGCGCCAAACGCGACGGTCTGGCCCGGCTCGACCCGCTCCTCCGCCCAGCGGTAGCGAATTCGCTCGCGAAGGAACGAATGCAAGTTCGCCTTCAGCGCGCGACGCGTCTCCCAGAGCGCGTCGTCCGTGAGCGCCGCCGCGCGCGCCCAGATCTCCGGGTCGTCGTGCCGCGCGAGCCAGTCCTCGGCCAACCGGCGGCGGAAGAGGCGATCCATCTCCGGCGCGATCCAGGTCGGAACGTGGACGCCGTTCGTGATCGAGCGGATCGGGATGTCGTCGTCGGCGACGCCCGGCCAGAGCGGCCGCCACATTTGTCGCGACACCTCGCCGTGCCGGCGGCTGACGCCGTTCACGCGCCCGGCGAGATGCATCGCGAGGACCGTCATGTTGAAGGCGCCCTCGTACACGCCGAGATCGAGCAGTCGCGAGCGGAGCGGGTCGAGCCACGATCCGAATCCCTCGATCGTCGCGAGATGCGACTCGACCATCGCGTACGGGAACGCGTCGTGCCCCGCGGCCACGGGCGTATGGGTCGTGAAGATCGTCGTCGCGCGGACGTCGGACAGGGCGGCCTCGAACTCGAGCCCGGCTTCGAGGCGCTCGCGGAGGCGTTCGAGCATCATGAACGCCGTGTGTCCCTCGTTACCGTGCCAGACCGTGGGCGAGAGGCCGATCGCGCGGAGCAGGCGCACGCCCGCGAGGCCGAGCACGATTTCCTGCAGCACGCGCACGGACTGGTCGCCTCCGTAGAGACGGCCCGTCAGCTCGCGATCCCAGGGCGCGTTGCCGTCGATGTCGGTGTCGAGGAGGTAGAGCGTCGTCCGTCCCAGGCGCACGCGCCACGCGGCGACGTGGAGCACGCGATCGGGGAGCGAGAGATCGATCATGAGCAGGCTCCCGTCCTGGGTCAGGACGCGTTCCACCGGAACGCGCTCGCGATCGATCATCTCGTAGATTTCTTCCTGGCGTCCCTCCACGTTGATCCGCTGCCGGAAATAGCCCTGGGGATACATGAAGCCGATGCCCACCATCGGCAGGCCGAGATCGCTCGCTTCCTTCGCGATGTCGCCGGCCAAGACGCCGAGCCCGCCCGCGTAGAGGGGGAGCGTCGAGTGGAGCCCGTACTCCGCGGAGAAGAAGCCGACCAATCCGCGCGACAGCTCCGCGTGCGAATCCGAGCACCACGTGCTCGGCCCCGCGAGCGCGCGGTCGAACGCGGCCAGCACGTCGTCGTAGAGCCGGCGGATCTCGAGATCTAGAGCCGCATCGTTCAAGCGCTCGGGCGTGATTTCTTGCAGGAGACGGACCGGATTGTGCCGCGTCAGGCGCCAGAGCGGCGGGTCGAGGCGGCGGAAGAGATCGCGCGCCTCCGCATTCCAGGACCACCAGAGATTTTGGGCCAGTTCGGGGAGGCGGGCGAGAGTCTGCGGAACGGTCGGGGTCGGGGTCACGGGTTGGTTCGTCGCATCCGGGCGCTCCTCACGGGAAGTCTCCTCGTCACGCTAGGTCGCTCGCCTGTACACTCGCGGCATGCGCCGCGAAGCGGGCCTCCTGCTTCACCCCACATCGCTTCCCGGGCCGTACGGCATCGGCGACTTCGGCCAGGAGGCTTCGCGCTTCCTTGACTGGGCGAAGGCGGCCGGTCAGTCGCTCTGGCAAGTGCTCCCGCTCGGTCCCATCGCCTACGCCAACTCTCCCTACGCGTCCGTATCGGCGTACGCCGGGAATCCGCTCCTCATCCCGCTCGACCGGCTTCGAGACGATGGACTCCTGCCCAAAGACGCGCCCGCCGAGGTCCCTTCGTTCCCGGTCGATCACGTGGCCTACGACCGCGTGATCCCGTGGAAGGAATCGGTCCTGCGCGCGTCCTGGTCGCACGCCCTGGCCCGCGGGCCGGGTTGGCTTCGCACCGACTTCGACCGATTCCGCTCCGCAGCCGAGCAGCGCGACTGGCTCCCGGACTGGACGCTCTACATCGCCCTCAAGCGAGCCCACCGCGGATCCGGTTGGACCGAGTGGGAGGCCCCGCTTCGCCGCCGTGAACCTTCGGCGCTCGCGCAGGCCGCGTCGACGCACCGCGACGAAATCGACTATCAAGCCTACCTCCAGTACCTCTTCTTTCGCTACTGGGAAGAGGTGCGGCGCGCCGCCCGCGAGCGGGGAATCGCCGTCGTCGGCGACATGCCGATCTACGTGACCATGGACAGCGCCGACGTGTGGGCGAGTCCCGAGCTCTTCCAGCTCGACGACGAGCTTCGGCCGAACGACGTGTCCGGCGTGCCTCCGGATTATTTTTCGGAGCACGGGCAGCGGTGGGGGAGCCCGCTCTATCGCTGGGACCGCATGGAGGCCGACGGCTTCCAGTGGTGGATCCGGCGAATCCGCGCCGAGCTTCGAAAGGTCGACCTGCTCCGCATCGATCACTTCCGGGCGTTCGAGGCATATTGGGCGATCCCCGCGGCGGAGAAGACCGCCGTGAGCGGACGATGGGAGCCGGGGCCGGGGATTCGGATCTTCCGCGCGCTCCAGGCCGCGCTCGGGGACGTGCCGCTGATCGCCGAGGATCTCGGCGATATAGACGACGGCGTGCGCGGGCTTCTCGCGGAGACGGGGCTTCCCGGCATGCGCGTGCTCCAGTTCGGGCTCGCCGATCCCGCGAGCACGCATCACCCGCGGCATCACGTGGAGAACGCGGTCGTCTACACGGGCACGCACGACAACGACACCGCGCGCGGGTGGTTTGAGTCGCTCGGAGAGCCGGAGCGGGGGGCGGTGCTCCGTTCGCTCGGGAGCGAAGGCGGTGGCCGCGGCGGCGGCGATGCCCGCGGCGGCCGGCGCGGCGGCGAAATCGAATGGGACATGATTCGCGCCGCGTACGAATCGCGTGCGGCGCGCGCCATCGTTCCGGTGCAAGACGTTCTGGGCCTGGGGAGCGAGGGACGGATGAACACGCCGTCGAAGGCCGAGGGCAACTGGGAGTTTCGCGTGGCGCCGGGCGCCATGACGCGCGACCGGGCCGTCCGGCTTCGGGCGCTTGCTGAGGCGAGCGGGCGACTCGACTAGCGCGGCCGTGCCGGGTCGGGCACGCCCGTCCCCGGATGGCCCAGCGGGTCGCGGAACAGGGATCTCCCGCCGACGGCGGTCAGGAAGCCGTAGATCATCATGGCTGCCACGACCGCCCAACCTAGAAGCACCTGCGGCGCGAACCAGGCACCAAGATCGGTCGTGAATGGCAAGTCCGAAGCCAAGGAACCCAGGAAGCTCCCCGCAATCAGCGCCAGATAGCCGTACCGAAGCGCCACGCCCAATAGAGTTGCCGAGACTGCCAATCCGTATGCCATGTCCAACCATACCGCCTTCCCGCTGGAGCCCATGAAGATCGGTACAAATATGATCACCATGCCGATCGCCGCCGCGCGATTGCCGCGCAGCACGAAGCGAAGGATCACGAAGAGCGTGAGATAGATCGTCGCGTTCAGAGCGGCAATCGCGAGGTCGATGGTCGTCGTGGAGATGAGTGCCTGCGGCCCGAGCAGGGTGCCGAGCGTCTGCGCCGAAATCAGGACCGGGTCCGTGACGAGCCCAAGGCGCAGCGGCAAGTGAGCATGTGCGATCGCCAAAAGCGCGCCGGCCACGCCCCAGACGCCCCCGACCAGGATGTCGCGGCCAACGATCGGGTCGCGCAGACGGCCGGCCACGAGGCGGGCCCAGGAAACGAGCATGCCCGGCCAGAGGCGGCGGACGTACGGTTCGATCGCGAGATAGGCGAGCGATAGGAACACGCCGTGGATCAGCGCGTGCCCAAGGGGTGCCTGGTTCATGAGCCCGTCCAGGATTCGCAGGAAGCCCAACTCGCCCAGGTTGACCGCGAACAGATACTCCAGCAGGTAGAGGACTAAAACGCTTATGCCGATGAACAAGGCGCCGCGCAGATCGCCGCGTCCGCCACGCACGTTGTGGCGTGCGAGAACGATGCTTCCGACGACCGGGATCACGACCAGCAGGATCAGAAACATCCAGTCTTGTGGCCCTGGGTCATCGCTCTTACGGACTACCAGATCGCCGAGCGCGTTTCGCCCCGCGAACGTATCCACTCGGGTGATCTTGCCCTCGAATGCCGCGACCGCGAGGGTGGTTTCAGCCAATGCCGTTGCGGAGATGCGCCACGCGGCGATCGTGTCGGCCTGCACGGCGAATCCACGCGGCAGAGGAACCGGAACGGCGCCTGCGGGGTCGCGGCCCGCCGCGCGTAGCACACCCGCCCAATCGACGGCTTCGCGCGCGGCGGAGTCTGGGGCCGCGTCTGGCACGATGCTCAGGGCGAGGAGGCGGCCCCCGGGGTCGAACACGAGGGTGCCGCTCCCGGGATAGGTCTGCGGCGGATCCGAGACCGTCGATCCCGCGATGTGGATGTCCATCACCTCGAGCGGCGACGGGCTCCATCGGCGCCAGTACTGCTTCGCGCGCGCCGGTTTGGACTGGACCCTCGGTCGTGCCGCTACGAGCGAATCCGCGCCGGACGCGGAGTCCTTGGCGACGGGAGCGTATCGGAACCCGTCGCTCGAGAATCGGGGCGGCGCCTTGCCGGTTGCCTGCCGCAGCATCTCCTCCGCGCGCACCGACAAGACTTGCGGCGAACGATCGAGCCCGCTGAGGTACGGGCGCTGGATGATCGAGATGGCAACGAGGCCGGCCACCACGAACAGAACCGCGATCCCAGCGTAGATCGGGCGGACGCTTCCCTCGGCGCCCGCGTTCGCTACGAGCTCCGGCGAGGGCGTCTCGCCCGCGGCGACCGCCGCGGCCAGCGGATCGCCGCCGGGGAGCGCGCCGAAGACGGCGTATGCCGATTGCGGCCGCCGCGCGGGGTCCTGCTCCAGGCAGCGGAGGATCACGCGCTCCACCGCGGGGTCGATGTCGGGGACGAGCGAAGACGGGGTCCGTACGGACGAATCGGTGGACGGGCGCGCGGGATCGGGTCGCGGCCTCATGTCCGAGGCGCGCTTGCCGGTGAAGACCTCGTAGAGCACCAGGCCGAGCGAATAGATGTCGCTCTGCGGCGAGGCGGCGCCCGAGCGCGCTTGCTCCGGCGCCATGTAGGCGGGCGTGCCCGCCGAGCCGCGCTCCGCCGCGATCTCCTCGGCCGTGCCGGCCAGGCCGAAGTCCGTGATCCGTACGCGGCCGCGGCCGTCGATCATGACGTTCGCGGGCTTCAGGTCGCGATGAATGACTCCGTTCTCGTGCGCCGCGCCGAGGCCGAGACAGAGCTGCCGCGCGATCTCGAGCGCTTTGTCGGACGAAGGGCGCCCGAGACGGCGAAGCACCGAAGCGAGGTCCTCGCCGTCGACGTATTCCATGACGACGAAGACCTGGCCGTCCGCCTCCGAGATGTCGTACGTGCGGCATACGTTCGGGTGGGCGATCTGCCGCGCGGTCCGCACCTCGCCGCGCAGGCGGGCCAGGTCGCCGGCGTTTCGCGACACGCTCTCGGGTAGAAACTTCAGCGCGACGGACTGGTTCAGCTCGAGGTCGTCGGCGCGGTAGACCTCGCCCATTCCTCCCCGGCCGAGGAGTCCCACGACCCGGTAGCGCGAACCGAGCCGCGTTCCGGGGTCGAAGCGGCCATGCACGGAGGACGAGGGATGCGAAGAGGGCGGTCGAGAGCCAGGGGTGTCGGGGATCGTCGGGCTCTCGGCCGTGGGTCCGATCGCCGGCGAGTTCGAGAGCGCGACGCCGCACTCCGGACAGAAACGGGCAGCCGGGACCTCGCGCCCACAGGCGGAACAGACCGGCATGAAGTCCCCCCCTTCCTCCGTTACAGCTTCGCTGCTTCGCGCGCCGCCCGGGCTGCCTGCCAAGCGTGGAGCACGAGTGCCACGGTGATCACAGCATAGGCGACAAAGACCCGGAAGAACTCGCCGATTTGTGCGTCGCCCGCGAGCGCTTTTCCGGCGAGCGGCGAAACGACAAAGAGCGTGTGGAAGAGCACGGTGCCGAGGATCGCTTGCCCGACCGTGGCCTTCGAGACGGTGGCGCCCGACACCAGAAGCGCCGCGATCGCGAACATGCCGACCTGCTCATGCGAGTTGTACGTGTTCAGCGTGCCGATGTTTTGAAGGAACAGAAGCTGGCCCCATGCGGCGAGCACCGTGGACAGAACCGTCGCGATCACGCGATTTCGCTCGACCGGAATCCCGGCGATGGCCGCCACGTGCGGGTCTTGGCCCATGGCGCGAAACTGCTGGCCGAGACGCGTTCGGAAGAACGCGAGCGTCGCGAGGCAGAAGAGCGCCACGACGACGTACGAGGCAACCGGGACGCGAAGCTCGGAGCCCTGCACCATGATTCGTGCCGGGATCAGGTCGTCCACCGCGTATTGGATCGTGGTCAGGTCGATCGTGTTCCGAAGGCCGTAGCCCTGCGGGAGCACCATGTTCGCGCTGTGGAACGGAATCAGCGAGCCAATGGCGAAGAGGAAGACGAGCTGGTAGGCGCCGTTCGCGAAGAACCCTGCGATCAGGCCGGTGACCATCTCGCGCCCCTTGGCTCGATTGAAGAGCCACCCCGTGGCGAGGCCGAAGACCACCGCGACCGGCGTCGCCAAGAGCCAGGCTTCGGCGAAGCCCCCGATCCCTTGTCCGCCCCAATGCACGATCAGGATCGCCGCGATCTGGCCCGCCATCGCGCCGATCACGATTCCGAAATTGAGCCCAAGCCCGGCCAAGATCGGGATCAAGAGCGCGAGCACGAGGACCGAATTGCGCCCGACGCGCACCAGCATCTCACTCAGGAGAAACGCGGGCGTGATCTTGGCAGCGATGATGCCGAACAGGCAGAGCGCCGCGAAGAGGATCGGCACCGCGTGCCGCGCCAGATGCTTCATCCGCGCTTTCCGCCGGTCCGCGTGAGCGCGTAGAGGATCATCCCGTTCTGGATGATCAAGCGCGCGGTCTCCGAAATGTCCCCTTCGATGACCTGCGACGTCACGGGAAGCGCGACCGTCAGGATCGCCTGGAAGAGCACGGTGCCGATGATCACGTGCGTGATCGTCGCGCGCGTGACCGACGCGCCGCCGATCAAGATGCAGGCGATGGCGGGGAAGGCCATGAGGAGCGGTGCCGTGTAGAGCTGCACGAAGCCGTACGACTGGCTGTAGACAACGATGCCGATCGCGGCGATCACGGTGGTCAATATTGACGCTTGGATTCGCGTCCGCTCGTCGGAAATGCCGGCGGCACGCGCGAATCGCGGGTTCCCTCGCGCGGCCGAGATCGAGATTCCCATCCGCGTTCGAAAGAATGCCCAGACGAGGAAGCACATCCCGAAGAACGCGAGGAGCGCCCCCGTCGGCACCGTAACGCCACCGACCGTGAAGGAAAGCCAGCGATCGAGCACCTTGTCGTAGATCCCGCCCAGGCTGAGCGTCGTGCGCAGGCCCTTGCCGCCGATGGCCCAGACGAGCGTCGGGTTCGTGAACGGCGCCAGAAGCCAGAAGATCGACATCCCCGACACGATCGCGAACCCAAGATACGTGCCGACCATCATCTCCTGGCCGCG
>DATEND010000129.1:0-3595 GCA_035275245.1 Candidatus Eiseniibacteriota bacterium | reverse complement strand
CCCATGACGTGGGAGATCACACGCTTTGCGGGAAGGCCAAGGGCCATGCGGATTCCGTAGTCCCGCGTCCGGCGCCGGACGAACTGGGAGATCATGCCGTAGACGCCCACGGCCCCGAGGATCAACGCGATCCCCGCGAGCAGCGACAGGAGCGTCGCGACCTGTCCCGGCGCGCCGACGGCGCTCTCGAACACGTCATCCATGGTGGCCAGACGTTGGAGCGCGAGCTGCCGTCCCTGCCGTTGAAGCGTGGTGGTACCGGCCTGGAGCAGCCGAGGCAGCGCGTCGGCGCTCGTCGCGGCGAGGACGTACGTGACTTGGTTCGGGCTGTACGGCACCTGGTCGTAGAGCATGTACCGAGCGGGTTCCGCGCCGTCGGTCAGATTGGCCTCGGCCATGTTTCCGACGACGCCGATCACGCGCTCGCCGGTGGGGAAGCCGGTGAAGAGGACGCGGCCGATCGGATCCTCCCCAGGGAAGTACTTCACGGCCAGCGCTTCGTTGATCACGACGACGCGCTCCGAGGTAGGTCCATCCGACGGCAGGAAGTCTCTGCCTTTGCGCAACGGTGCGCCGAGGGTCTTGAAGTAGTCGCGCGACACGATGCGAAAGTAGGTCGTGCTCCCCTCGAGTTCCGGCTTTCCCTCGATTCGGATTCCCCAGGAGTTCCCTGGCCCGCGCAGCGGCAGCTTGATCGTCGCGGCCGCGGCCCGAACATCGGGCAGCGCCTGAAGGGTCGGCAGGAGTTCCAAGACCGCCTGGCGCCGCTCATCCATCGAGAGTTGCGTCGGCATCGCCGCGTCGATGACGGCCACCCGATCGACCCGGAGCCCTGGGTCGATGCCGCGGAGGTTGGCGACGCTCTTGAGGAGAAGCCCCGCGCCCGCGGCGAGGAGCACCGCGAGGGCGACTTGGGCCACGACCAAGCCTCCTTCGAGCCGTCCTCCGCGAACCGTGAGCCCTCCGGTGCGGGTGCCGGCCAGGGAGCCGCTCAGGTTCCCACGCCAGACCACGACGGCGGGAATGATCGCGATGATCAGGGCGGACAAGAGCGCCACGAGGGTTGCCGCCGCGTAGAGGGACCAGTCGAGGCGCGCCGTCTCGGCGAGCGCTTCGAGAGGCAGGGCACGGATCAGCGCCTGGAAGCCGAACGTCGCGAGCACGGCACCCGCAGCGCCCGCGAGCAACCCGATCAGGAGCGCCTCGATCACGATCTGCTGGACGATCTGCCGGCGCTCCGCGCCGAGCGCGGTCCGCACGGCAAGCTCGGTGCTGCGGCCGCCCACCTGTCCGAGCATGAGGGCGGCGACGTTGACGCACGCCATCGAGAGAATCAGGAACATCGCGACCAGCGTCGCGAGGAGCGCCGGTCGAACGTTGCCGACGAGATACTCGCGAAGCGGCGTAATGGATGGCGACCGGGTCTTGTCCCACTGCGCTATGTACTGAAACCGACCTTTCAAAGACGCCGCGATCGCGCCGAGCGAGCCCGCCATCCCATCCATTCTCGAGCCCCGGTCGATTCGCCCGAGGAGCGTGTATCTGCCGGATCTGCTATCCGGGCTGAGCGGAGTCGCGGTCCAGATGAGAACGGCCGGGTTCGGGAACCAGAATCCGTGAGGCATCACGCCCACGACGGTTGTCGTGGTGCCACCGAGCTGAAGCCGACGCCCGATGATGGAGGGCTCGCCTCCAAGGTCCTGCCACAGCCGGTGGCTCAGAACCGCGACCGGCTCGGCGCCGATCATGTCGTCTCCGGCCTGGAACGTCCGTCCGAGGAGGGGACGCGTTCCGAGCACCTCGAATAGTTCTGCGGACGAGGCGACCCCGCTCAGCAGCCGGAGCGGATCGCCCGGTGAGTCGAGGGTGACGTCGGCCGCCACGTAGGCGGCCACCGATTGGAAACCCGGGAACTTGGGGCGCAGAAAGAGAAACTCCTGCTCCGTCCAGTCGCCATCGTGCCAAAACGCGCCAAGCTCCGCTTCTCGAGGGAAGGGGAGGGGCTCGAGAAGCAGCGGCCGGACGATGCTCAGGATGGCCGCGGTCCCTCCGGTTCCGAGGGCCAGCGTCAGGACTGCGAGCAGCACGTAGGCCGGGCGGCTCGCGAGGCGTCGGATGGAGTACCGCACGTCCATGATCCAGCTCTCGACGAGTCTCACCGCACCTCCACGGGCTGGCGCCGCGCGTCGTCGTTCCTGGCTTCCGTTTCGTCGCGCACGATCTGGCCATCGAACATGTGGACCGTCCGCTCGGCGTAAAGCGCGTACCGCGAGTCGTGCGTCACCATGCAGATCGTCGTCCCGCCGCGATGAAGCTCGCGAAGGAGCTCCATGACCGACTCGCCGTTTCGGGAGTCGAGGTTCCCGGTAGGCTCGTCCGCGAGGAGAATGGACGGACCCCCCGCGATCGCGCGCGCCACCGCGACGCGCTGCTGTTGCCCGCCCGAGAGCTGCGCCGGGTAGTGCCGTGCCCGGTGCGCCATGCCCACGCGCTCGAGCGCTGCCTCGACCTGCTTGCGCCGCTCGGACGAGGTGATCCCACGGTAACTGAGCGGCAGATCCACGTTCTCATACACAGTCAGATCGCTGATGAGATTGAAAGCCTGGAAAATGAATCCGATCTCCCGATTCCGGACCTGGGCCCGTTCGACGTCGTTCCGTTGCGAGACCGGCCGCCCATTCAGCACGTAGGTTCCGTCCGTGGGCGTGTCGAGCAGGCCGATGATCGATAGAAGGGTTGTCTTCCCGCAGCCGGAGGGGCCGGCAATGGACACATAGTCGCCCGCTCGGATCTCGAGATGAATGCCCGAGAGCGCGTGGGTCTCGATCTCGTCCGTGTAGAAGATCTTCTTGATTCCATCGAGGCGGATCAAAGGATCACCGGTGGATGGCATGGCTTCCTTTCGTGGATTGTCGTTCATCACCGGAGACGGACGCGTTTGTGGCCGTCCCACTCCGCCATGTCGGAGAGAATCACCTTGTCGCCGGCCCGAAGGCCGTCCACGACTTCGATCGCGTCAACCGAGCCCCGACCCAGCCGCACCGGCACGCGCGCTGCGTGCTGTCCGTCGGGCTCGAGGCGGAAGAGCCCCACTTTGCTTTCCGATTGCCCGTTCACGCTCCGTCGCATGTAGAGCACGTCGTTCAGCCGCTCGACCTCGATCGCGCCGTCCACGCTCATGTCCGGGCGGGCGCCCGGGGGAAGCGCCCCGTCGAGCGCGACGTCGACGGTGACCGTGCCGTTCTGCACCGCGGGGTCGATGCGAAGGACCCGGCCCCGCGCCACCCCGTTCCGAGTGTCGATGGAGGCCGGCTGATTCAGCACCACGTCGCGCGCCTGCGTTTCCGGAATCCGGAGCACCGCCTTCAATCGGCTCGGCTGGGCCACGACGGCCAGGGTCATTCCCGGAGTCACCCATTGTCCGACCTCGAGGGGCAAACCTTGGAGGACGCCCTTGGCACCGGCCTCGACCCGCATCGATGCAACCTGGCCACGCTGAAACTTGGAGATCGCGAGGAGGCGCGCCACTTGCTCGCCCTGGACCGCGAGCTGGGGCCCGATCGATGCCGTGATCATCTCGAGCCGCTTCGACTCC
>DATEND010000128.1:0-5791 GCA_035275245.1 Candidatus Eiseniibacteriota bacterium | reverse complement strand
ACCTTCGACTCCGAGGACTTCTCGCGAATCAACAACTTGGAAGGAAACCGGAACGACGACGCCAATGCGCGGCCCGACACCGAGGACTTGAACCGGAACGGGAACCTCGATCGAGACAACAACTATTTCGAAGCCACGATCGATCTCTCCGATACCCAGTACGTGGCGATCGACGTGCCCCGGCTTTACGCGGGCGACCCCGACGTCAAGCCCGACAACGGCTGGCGCCTGTTCCGGATTCCGGTGTCCGACACCACGTTCACGCGACAGGGCTTCGCCACGTGGGACAACGTCCAAGCCGTGCGGCTCTGGGTAGACGAGGCGACCGCGCCGATGAGGATCCAGATCGGCGGCATCGAGCTCGTGGGGAGCCGCTGGCTTCGCCAGGCCATCCTCGACCCGGACATGCAGTCCCGAGGCGTGAATCTGGAAGTTCGCACGAGGAACAACAAGGACGACGCCGGAATCTATTTCCCGCCGTACCAGGTGGAGAATCAGGTGGGCGGGAACGCCGACCGAAGGGAGCAATCGCTCGCGCTTGGGTACGCGAATCTAGCCGACGGGGACACCGTATTCGCGTTCAAGACGTACGGCGACCTGGGGACGAATCTGGGGTGGGCGCAGTACGGCGAGGCCCGCTTCTACGTCCACGGGGACCTCGGCGTCGAGACGCAGAACCTCCGGGTCGTTGCGCGGTTCGGCCCCGACACGCTCAACTACTACGAGTACTCCGCGCCCGTTCGGAGCGGCTGGCAGAGCCTCATCGTTCCGCTGGAGCGGCTTTCGAGCCTGAAGGAGGGACGTGGCTCGGCGCGCGTCCAAATCGACTCGTTGACCGCGTTCGAGACGGGCGAGGTGTACGCAGCGGTCGGAAACCCTTCCTTCACGCGAATCAACCGCATCTCGTTCGGCTTGGCCGTGAAGGGCGGAGGCGGCCCGCCGGCGCGCGGCGAAGTCTGGGTGGACGAGCTTCGCCTGGCCGACGTGCACAAGGACAAGGGGGTCTCTTCCAACCTATCGGTGCAGGCGAATTTCGCGGACCTCCTGGCTCTGAACGTCTCCTACCAAAAGCAGGACAAGGACTTCTTCCGCGTCGGCCAGGGCACGAACCAGGGCTCCGGCTTCGATCACACGGCGTTCGGCTTCTCGACCACCCTCCAGGCGGACCGTTTCATTCCCACGAGCGGAGTCCAGCTCCCGATCCGAGTGTCGCTCCAGAAGTCGACCGATGTGCCCAAGTTCCGCACCAATTCGGACGTGATCCTGGACCAGGAGCGCTCCAATCAGGAGACGCGGGAGCTGAACCGCCAATCGATCGACATGCGTTTCTCGCGAAGCGGGGCGCGGAAGGGGCTCACGCGCTACACGATCGATGCCATCACCGCCGGAATGGCGTACTCGCGCCAGGGCTCGATCAATCCGCAGTCGTCCGACTCGTCGTGGGCATTCTCGTCCACCGTCGGATACTCCCTACCGATCGGAGGGGGCGGCTTCAATCTCGGCCGGGGGATGAAGATCAATTTCCTGCCCGAGCTCGTGAACTTCAGCGTCGAGTGGAATTCCAGCCGGAACGTCGCGTACGCGCGCACCCTGAGCGATTCGGCCGACGTATTCGAGCTTCGATCGGACGCGAAGCGCCGTGAGCTCCTGTTGCGCGGCTCGGGAACGATCGTCCCGTTGAGCAGCGTTCGCATCGGGTACAGTGTCAATTCGACGCGCGACATGCTGCTTCACCAGAAGGACTTCTTCGGCTTCAATAAGGGGACCGAGATCCGGCACGAGCAGGCGATCGACCTGAACTACCGTCCGAAGTGGCTCTCGCTCCTCTCGCCGGACATCTCGCTGAAGGGCGGTTACACCGAGGACGCGAGACCGCAATTCAGCCAGGCGAGCACGGACCCCGACGGGCTCAAGTCGATCACGAACTCCGGCTCGGCCCGCACGACGATCACGCTGCCGTTCTCTCGCTTCAGCCAGACCGCGAGGCGGGGCGGGGCCCGTGACACGACCGGCACGAATCCGTTGTTCGTACCCCTCCGGTTCTTCCTCTCTCGTATGCAGGACGTCCAGGCGACGTTCAATTTCCAGCGCGGGGCGACGCTCACCCGGGTTCTGGGCGATCCGGGCAAGACGTTCAAGCTCGGATTCACGGAGGTGTTCGACCGGGATATCGAGCGCCTCGACAACTCCGCGTTCCAGACGTCGCGGCGCTACCTGACGAACGCCAGCACGCAGTTCCGCCCGATTCAAACCATCACGTTCGACATCCGCGGCGATCATCAGCTCTCGTTCACGGACGCGCTGTACGGTCAGCGGCGCGGCGAGACGCTCGTCTGGCCCGACGTCAAGGGACGGTGGAGCGACCTGCAGCGATTGCTCGGGATGAACCAGTCGATGAACTCGCTGACCTTGTCGACGGGCTACTCCCTTCGCACCGAAGAACAAGGGCCGAGATCAGGGTTGGTCGAGCTGCGAACGCGCACCACGACGTTCCAGCCGCTTCTTGGCTGGGAGGCCGCCTTCCGGAATGGAATCCGCACCAGCGTCACGACGTCGAATTCGACGATCGAGACCAGCGACGACCGCGTCCCCGACGTGGCCCGAGCGAACGAGAACACGAACACATCCATCCAGCTGAACAAGACGTTCCCCGCCGCGAAGGGGATCAAGCTGCCCGGCATGAAGACGCGACTCAAGCTTCCAAACGACCTGAACCTGGGTCTGACGGTCAACCTCTCGGGGAACAAACAGATCGTGCGCCAGCCGACCGGGCGGGAGTACATCGAGGTCTACAACTCACAGTTGAGCCTGGGGAGCCAGACGAACTACAATTTCAGCCAATCGATCTCCGGCGGGTTCAATCTCGGATTCCGCCAAAACAAGGACAAGAAAGCCGACGTGATCACGCGCGGCATCACCATTGCGTTCAACGGTACGTTCCGCTTCTAGCGCGGCGCCGCCTCCGCGGCGACCCTCGCTCCCTCTGTCCGCGATTCGTCACGTCATTGCATTGCTGGCGCTGAGCCTCCTTCTCTCCTCCTGCAGCCAGCGCTCCGCGGTCGCCTTCGATGGAAAGCGCGCGTATCGATGGGTGGAGCGGCAGGTGGCGTTCGGGCCGCGCGCCCCGGGAATGCCGGGACACGACTCGTGCTTCGCGTTCCTGGTCGCCTCTCTCAAGCGATTCGCGCCGGTCGTGGAGACGGACACGTTCTACTACCACTCGCCGGAGCTCAACAAAGACGTGCGCTTGATGAACGTGCTTGCCCGGATCGCGCCGAAGCAGCGGAAGCGAATCCTGCTCGGCGCGCACTGGGACACGCGGGCCTGGGCGGATCGGGATCCGAACCCCGCCCGGCGAAACCTCCCGATCCTGGGCGCGAACGACGGAGGCTCCGGCGTGGCCGTGCTCCTCGAGCTGGCGGAGCTCCTGACCCGGAAGAAACCGGGTCTCGGCGTCGACATCGCGTTCTTCGACGGCGAGGACCTGGGCACCGATGCGAATCCGAGCGGCTATTTCCGCGGATCGAACCAGTTCGTGGCGTGGCGTTCCAACGATCCGGCCCCCCTGTTCGTGATCGTCGTCGACATGGTGGGAGCGAAGGGAGCCGAATTCTGGTGGGAGGGGAACTCCCAGGACCGCGCCTCGAACATCGTCGACTTGGTCTGGGCGAAGGCCAAGTCCCTCCGGCTGACCCAGTTCAAGAACGGCGTGAAGCACTCCATCTACGACGATCACATCCCCTTCCTGAACGCGGGCATCTCGGCCATCGACATCATCGATTTCGACTACCCCGAGTGGCACACCCACGGCGACAACCTCTCCATCATCGACCCGATGACCCTCGAGGCGGTCGGCCGCGTCCTCCTGGGCCTGGTTACCGAGCCCGACTTCCTCGACGACTGAAATCCGAACTTGACCCGGACGCCCGGCCCCTATAGGTTCAGGGGTCCGAGTGGACCCCGACGTCCACTCGTCCTTTTTCGGCCCTGATCCGGGGTCAAGGGGAACCCGGGGGCGGACGAATGGACCGAATCGATCTGCGGGAAGACCTTACCCGACGCCTTCGGAACTTGTTGCAGGAAGAGGCGTTCGATCTTTGGGACCTGGAAGTTGCCTTCCAGTCGGGCCGGGGCGTGATCCGGATCTTTCTGGACCGGGCTCCCGGCGTCACCCTCGAAGACTGCGCCTATTGGAACAAGAAGATCGGCCGGTATCTCGAGGCCGAGAACGTGATGCCCGGGTCGTACGTGCTCGAGGTGGGCTCACCGGGGATCGAGCGGGCCCTGACGCGCCCGGAGCACTACGACCGGTACGTCGGCTCGATGCTCGAGGTTCGGTTGCACGACCCGAAGGACGGGCGGCGGACCTTCCGCGGCGAGTTGCGCGCGGCTCGGCCCGACGCCATCGTTTTAGAGGACGCGGAAGCGGGGACGATTTCGCTGCCGCATGCGGCGATTCGCAGGTCGCGGGTGATCGCCGACCCATGGGAAGGATTGCGCGGGCAGGAACGCCGCCATAAAGGATCGTGAAAGTGGCACGGGAGCCTCAGACCAAGAACATGAATTACGAGCTGATGGAAGCGATGTCCCAGATCGCGCGCGAGAAGAGCGTGGACAAGAACGTGCTCATCGACACGCTCGTCGCGGGGCTCCTTTCCGCCGGCAAGAAGCGCTTCGGCGCCGAGGCGAATCTGGACGTGCGCTTCGACGATCAGAGCGGGCGCATTCTCATGTTCCTGAAGCGTTCGGTCGTCGAGGACGCGGAGGACCTGGGCCGGGAGATGGACCTGGCGGAGGCGCGGACGATCGATGCCGACGCCGTGCTCGGGCAGGAGATCGCGCAGGAGTTGTCGCTCGAGGACCTGGGCCGGAACGCGATCGCGGCGGCCAAGCAGGTTTTGGTGCAGCGCGTGCGCGAGGCGGAGCGCGAGCGGATCTACGAGGATTATCACGACCGCGTGGGCGAGATGGTGCGCGGAACCGTGCAACAGGTGGATCGCGGCAACATCTATGTGAAGCTCGATCGCTCGGAGGCCATTCTGCCGCCGCGCGAGCAGATCGCGCGCGACCGCTACCACCAGGGCGATCACATCAAGGCCTACATCATCGCCGTGGACAAGCTCGCGCGCGGGCCGCAGATCATTCTCTCGCGGACGCATCCGGAGTTCCTTCGCCGGCTCTTCGAGTCGGAGGTGCCGGAGGTTGCCGAGAAAATCATCGAGATCAAGGGCATCGCTCGGGAGCCGGGCTCGCGCGCGAAGGTGTCGGTGGTTTCGAACGACGACAAGATCGACGCCGTCGGCGCCTGCGTCGGAATCAAGGGCTCGCGCGTCCAGGCCATCGTTCGGGAGCTGGGCGGCGAGAAGATCGACATCGTTCCCTGGAGCCAGGACGCCGTGGTGTTCGTGACCCGATCCCTGAGCCCGGCCAAGGTGCTCGAGGCGCAGGTGATCGATCAGGAGCAGAAAATCCTGGTCACCGTCGCGGACGACCAGTTGTCCTTGGCCATCGGCAAGGGGGGCCAGAACGCGCGCCTCGCGGCGAAGCTGACCGGCTGGAAGATCGATCTCATCTCGAAGAGCGAGCGCGAGCGCCAGCGTGAATTCGACAAGCGGTCCCGCGTGGACATCGAAGAGCTGGAGGGCGCGGGGCCCAAGCTTCGCGAGAAGCTGATCCGCGAAGGGATCGAGACCGTGCAGGATCTCGTGAAGACGCCGCTCGCCGAGCTCTTGGCGATCCAGGGCGTCGGCGAGAAGACCGCGGAGAAACTGTTGGAAGAGGCGCGCGAGCT
>DATEND010000127.1:0-3649 GCA_035275245.1 Candidatus Eiseniibacteriota bacterium | reverse complement strand
CCCTGCGCACGGTTCGCGCTGCGCGCGAGTCGTAGATCGCGGCGAGGAGGTCGTAGAGGACCAGTTCGTGCGGTCGCTGGGCGGAGCGGATGAGGCGGTTGACCTGCATGTGAATGAGGCTGGGGGCGATTTGCGTGAGGGGGAGGGTGAGGCGCTTCGCTTGTTCGAGGCGCCGGAGCTCGGCGGCGAGGGGGGCGTTGCGGTCGGAGCGGGTTTTCAGGATGGCGAGGCCGGGGGCGAGGTCGCTTGTGGCTGCACGCGCTGGGTCGAGGAGCGACTCCATGGCGCGGCGTTCGGCACGTTGTTTTTGGTCGAGTTGGATGCGGAGGGGTTTGCTGCCGCCGAATTCGCGGAAGAATCCTTCGCGGATTTGGGTGAGGACGGTGCGCTTTGAGTTGTCGTCGAAGGAGAGGTCGTTGAGGAGTGTGTCGATGCCGCAGAGGGCGAGGCGCCATCGCGCGTCGGCGCCTTCGTCTCCTTCGAGAGCGTCGACGATTGCGAGGACGGCTTCGCTGTCGGCGTGGAAGAGGCGTTCGGCGAGGAGGATGCCGGCTGGGCCTCCGTAGCGCTCGATCTCGCGGTCGTAGGTGTCGAGTTGCATGCGCGATAGGCGGCGGTCGGCGAGGAGCGGGGCGACGGCGGCTTGGAGGGCGGGTACGACTTCGGTGGTGAGACGGCGGGCATCGCCGTGGAAGCGGACGCGCAGGTGCCAGTGGGGGTCGCCGTAGCGGATGAAGAACCAGGAGTCGACGGCACCGGAGGCTTGAACTTCGCGCGTGACGGGGCCGATGACTTCCCGCAGGACGGCGTCCGCGGTCGACTTGCCGAGGTAGAGCTTTGCGTAGAGCCATTCGGAGCCGGGCAGGAAAGAGCGCTGGATGGCGCCGGCCGGTACGGCGTGCGTGACGGGCGAGGCGATGCGCACCGGCGCTGCCGCGTCACGCGAGCGGACGAAGGGTACTACGAGCTCGTGGACGAATCTTCCCTCGGGGCCGCGTGCGCATAGTTCCTCTGGGCGTGGGAAGAACTCGAAGAGGAATGCCTCTCCGCGGCCCTCGATGATGTCGAGACCGGCCTCCACGGAGAGGATGTTGTCGAAGTCGACCAGGAGCTCGTTGTCACCGTCGGCGAGGAGGACGCGGCGCGGCATGCGGCGTTCGGCGCGCAGGTGTTGGGCGGCGGCGAAGCGGGCTACGTCCGATCCTGTGCAGAGTGTTTTGATTTCCTCATCGGACAGTCTCCAGCGGGCGCGCTGGAGGACGAGGCGGCCGCTCCTTACCCGCGGGAGGAAGGCTGCCGCTTCGAGTGCGCCCCAGTTCCACGTGAGGCCGACGATCACGTCTTGGCCTTGCAGGCCGCAGAGGAAGCGGTAGATGCCGAGGCCGAAGGTGAAGTTGTGGGCGCTGGTCAGGCGCGGGATGACTTCGCGGCCCAAGCGCTCGGAGCGCAGGACGATGCGTTGTTCGGTGACGGTTACCTGCAGGTCGGTGAGAGGGATTTGGTTTTCGGGGGGCGCTCCCGAGCGGCCGAGGAAGGGGATCTCGTAGTCGCGGAGGACGGGGCGCGCGAGGACGTTGCCGGTGCGGCCCTGCGGGAGGTGGACGATCTCGGCGAAGATGGCGTCGGGCCGCGTGGCTTGCTCGGCCGCGAGATGTTGGCGGAGGCGCGTTTCCAGCTCGCTAGCGGCGTGGCAGAAGCGGCCGAGAATGCGGCCCCCCGAGGGACCGCCGGAACCTTTCCAGAGAAGCTGAAAGCGACCTTCGGCGGCATCCTGCTCGGAGGTGGAGGCGAGCATGGCCATCACTTCCAAGGCGTCGGGCAGTGGCTGGGGCTCGCGCAAGGCCAGTGCTTCCGCATCTTTTTCGGTCAGCTCGATCTCCTGCTCGCCGCGAGCGAGAGCCGATTCCAGTTTGCGGAGTTGCCAGGCTTGCAAGGGGCCCCAGGGCACGGTGCCTCCGCCCTGCTGCCGGGCGAGATCGAGGCCGGCGAGGAGCGGCGAGGCATCTTGGGGCTCGCGATCGAATCCAATCCCGGTCTCTTCGTCCAGGACCTCCGCGAGCGGCATCCATCTCCCCTCTCCGTATCGCTCGATGAAGTCGTTGCGGAAGCGTTCGAAGTTGTCTTGTCGGGAGCGTCCGAACAACCGATGCAGGAGCGACAGGCCGCGCTGGAGCTCCTCGACCACGGCCGCGCCGAGGCGCAGCTCCGCAGCCGGCTTGACCAGGTCCACCTGGAATAGACGGGAGAGCTCGACGCTGGTGGGCAGTTGGCGCAAGTTCTCGGCGATCGATCGATAGCGTTCGGCAGCGGCGCCGAGGCCGTTCGCGTCGAGCGCGGCGAGTGTTTCGCGCGCATTGGTCAGCGCCGCCGCTGCGAGATCACCCGAGGGGAGAACTGCGAGCTGTTCCTCCAAGCCGTGGATGGCCTCGGGGCCGGTGACACCCGGCGTGAGATCGGAGACGAGCACCTGGGTCTCGATGAGTTGGTTAACGTACTCCTCGGCTTCTTCGAGCGTGACTTCATCATCCACGAGCGCCGCCGCGAGGGCCGCGGGGCTGGCGCGGTCCGCGGCGAGGGCCAACGTTGCTTCGAGATAAGGCGTCGGGTCCAACGCGACGAGGTGATAGAAGCGCGCTTTGCCTTCGAGGCGCGCCTCGGCGTAGCGCAGGCGGCCGGCGGCGCGGTACAGGCTGGAGTTGGGTTGGTACGCCAGCTCGCCGCGCAAGACTGGATCCCGGCCGAGATCCTCGCAGAGGGCGAACAGATAGTCCGTGTCGAGACGGGTATGGCGCTGGTAATCGGCACGCGGGGCAAGGCGAAGACGCGTGGTCGCGTCGATGACACCGAGGGAACAGCCGGAGAAGAGGCCGAACGGCGTGGGCCGGCAGGCCATGCGCTGGAGGTAGCGCACCAGCGAGTTCTCCGCGCGCTTGCCTTTGCGGGAGTCGGGATCGGCGCGCCAGCTTTCGATGGCATCGACGAGCCCCGGGGAAGCGAGAAACAACGCTTCGGCAATCTCGGGGCGGTCGAGTGCTTGCCGCAGCCACGCCCGGAGCCGCGCGCGATCGCCCGACCACGCTTCCAACTCATCGAACGGAAGCAGTGGCGAGCGAAACGCGAAGAACCCCGAGGGCGCGAAGACGGTCATACGGCCACCTCCTCGCGCTTCACTTGCTGTGCGATCAACTCGGCGTAGACACCATCCCTGCCCGCCAGCTCGCCGTGAGTGCCGCGCTCGACGACGCGCCCTTCATCCATCACCAGGATCAGATCCGCGTCGCGGATGGTGCTGAGCCGATGGGCCACCACGATGCGCGTGCAGAGGAGTTGTGCGAGCTCGCGCTGGATGGCGCTTTCGGTGATCGCGTCGAGCGCGCTCGTGGCCTCGTCGAGGAGCACGATCGCGGGACGCGTCACCAGCGCGCGGGCCAGGGCCAGGCGCTGGCGCTGGCCGCCGGAGAGCGAGGCGCCGCCGTCGGCGAGCAGAGTGTCGTAGGCAAGTGGCATGGATTGAATGTCCTCGTGGATGTGAGCGAGTTGCGCGGCTTCGACCACACGGCTCAGCGGAAGCGCGGGATCGGCCATGGCGATGTTGGCGCGGATCGAGGCGCCGAAGAGATACGGGTATTGCGGCACGACTCCGAGCTGC
>DATEND010000126.1:0-6331 GCA_035275245.1 Candidatus Eiseniibacteriota bacterium | reverse complement strand
GCTCGTCGAACGAGCCGACCACGGCCTCCGGCCATTCAACGAGGTTCGTGACCTCCTCGAGCAATTCCGCGTCCTGGATTGGAATGCCGCCCACGGTGGCCGCGGCGCGGGTCAACTCCGATTCGATCGCGCTCCGGCGCTCGCGGATCTCCACCATGACCACGTGCTCGCGAAGCACCGCGACGTAGTCGGCCGGACGCGCCACGTCGATCCAGGCCGGCGCGTGAATGCGATGCCCGCGCGTCCTGCGCCCGGCGACGACGCCGAACGCCGCCACGGGAAGGATGTCCTCGCCGAAGACGGCGACCATCCAGCGGACCGGCCTCGCGAATCTCCCCGCGCCGTTCCAGTGCATCGTCTTCGGGAACCGGAGGCCTTGCACCGATCCGCCGAGGAGCTCGGGGAGCACGTCGGCGGCGGGAAGCCCCACGTCGTTGACGCGAGCGAGGAGATACTCCCCCTTCGGCGTGACGACTCGCTCGAGCGCCTCCACGGCAATCCCCGCGCCCTTGGCGAAGCCCTTGGCCGCGTTCGTCGGGTTCCCGGCCGCGTCGTACGCCACCTTCACGGCCGGGCCCGTCACTTCCCGAACCCGGTCCCCCTGGCGATCGGCTACCGATTCGACGAGCAGCGCGAGCCGGCGGGGCGTTCCGAGCGCCCGCAGCGGCCCGTGGGCCAGGCGCGCCTCGGCCAGGCCTTCGGTGGCCGCTCGCTCCAGATCGGAGAGCGCCGGGGCGATGAAGGACGCCGGAAGCTCCTCGCAGCCGATCTCGAAGAGGAGGTCACGGGACATGCGCCGCCTCACGAAGGAGCGGATGCCCCATCTCCTCTCGCTGTTTCAGGTAAGCGCCGGCGGCCATCCGCGCCATCTTCCGGACGCGCGCGATCGTGGCCACGCGCTCCGTCACGCTGATCGCGCCGCGCGCCTCGAGCAGGTTGAAGACGTGGGAGCACTTCACCACGTAGTCGTATCCCGGTAGCACGAGGCCCGCCTTCAAAAGGCGCACCGCCTCCGCCTCGAATTTTTCGAAGAGCTCGAAGAGCAGCGGCGGATTCGAATGCTCGAAGTTGAAGAAGCACCACTCGACCTCGCCCTTCAGGAAGAGATCGCTCCAGGTGTGGTCCGCGGACCATCGAAGGTCCATGATCCGCTCGACGCCCTGGAGATAGCAGGCGATCCGCTCGATCCCGTAGGTGATCTCGGCGGTAATGGGATTCAGATCGTAGCCGCCCGCCTGCTGGAAGTACGTGAACTGCGTGATTTCCTGCCCGTCGAGCCAGACTTCCCAACCGAGTCCCCAGGCGCCGAGCGTCGGCGATTCCCAATCGTCCTCGACGAAGCGGACGTCGTGCCGCGTCAAATCGATTCCGATGTGCCGAAGGCTCTCGAGATAGACGTCGAGCACGTCGGCGGGCGAGGGCTTCAGGACCACTTGGTACTGATAGAAATTCTGGAGCCGGTTCGGATTCTCCCCGTAGCGTCCATCCTTGGGTCGGCGCGAGGGCTCGACGTACGCGGCCTTCCAGGGCTCGGGCCCGAGGACGCGGAAGAACGTCGCCGGATTGAACGTTCCGGCGCCCACCTCCCCGCTATAGGGCTGGAGCAGGACGCACCCGTACGAGGACCAGAAGGCTTCCAGTCGAAGGAGGATTTCTTGGAAGGTCTGCGGCGTTGCCGCGGTCTTCTCCGCCGCCGTCCGGATCGCGCTCATCGCGAGCCGCCCGCGTACCGCGCGATCGCCTCGCCCACGCGCTGCGAGCGAAGGCCATCGAATCGCTCGAGGTGCGCGGTCAGGAACCGCTCGATCGCGCGTGAGATCTCGGCGCCGGGATAACGCTCCATCGCCCACGCCGCGAGCGAACCGAGCGGATGCTCCGAGAGGGCCACGAGCGTCTTCCGCGCGCGCTCCGACAGTCGAAACGCCCCGCCGTCGTCGCCGCACGGCGTGCCGCAGAGGAGACCCCCGCGCACGGGGTGGAAGAGGCCGCCCAATGCCAGCGGATTTCGGCACTCGAGGCAGGAGGAGAGTTCCGGCGCATACCCGAGCCGGCGGCACGCCTGGATCTCGAACGCGCGGAGCACCGGCTCGAGCGCTTCGACCGGGGCCACGCTCATGGCGACGAGCGCCTCGACGGCCAGGTCGATCAGCTCCGGGTCTCCCGACTCGCCGTACGCGGCCCGCTCGAGGAATTCGAGCACGGCCCCGGCCCGGGCGAATCGGTCCGGGTCGTCCCACAGCCCCGGCCAGTAGGAAAGGATGTCCGCCTTCGAGAGGAGCTGGAGATCCCGGCTCATCTTTCGATAGATCACGGCCGAGACGCGCACGCCCGGTTCGAGGGAGGCGCCGAAGCGACTCTTCCCGCCACGCGCGCCCTTGGCCACGCAGCGAAGGAGCCCGTAGTCGCGCGTGTAGAGCGTGACGATGAGGCTCGTTTCGCCCAGCCGATGCGATCGGAGCACCAGCGCTTCGGTCTCGACGATCGCCATTACCGAGGGGGTCCGGGCACGGAACCGGGGGGGATGACCGGCTCCTCCGCGGGAAGCACGACCCCGGCCGAGACGACCATCTTGAGCGCCTGCTCGACGCGGAGCGGGGTCGGAATCAATTCCTCCTCGGCGTAGTAGAGGAGCGGACCCGTGGTCGGATTCGGCGGCGTCGGGATGAACACGCCCATGAGTCGCTTGCCGGTCGCCTCGTCGAACGAGCTGGGGGCGCCCGCGGTCACGAGACCGATCGAGTAGATGCCCGGGCGCGGGTACTGCACGAGCACCACGCGCTGAAAGGCGTTCCCCTTGTCGCTCAGGATCGCCTCGCCGATCTCCTTGAGCGTCATGTAGAGGGTCCGGAGCAGCGGCACCTTGAGGAGCAGCGATTCGACGACGCTCCCGAGCTGACGCCCGAGGAGGTTGTTCGCGAAGAACCCCGTGATCGTGATGATCACGAGCACGGTTACGAAGCCGAGGCCCGGCACGCCCCCTGGCCGGATGTAACCGCCGCGGAGCGTGGTCCCGAGCAGATGGTCCACGAAGACGAAGAGCTGCCAGATGATGTAGGCCGTGATGACCAGCGGGGCCAGGACCAGGAGGCCGGTCAGGAAGTAGGTGCGAATTCGCCTCAACATCCTGCCATCATACCACTTCCGGCGTGAGCGCCGCGACTTGGGCGCGAAGCGCTCGGAGCAGCGCCGCCTCGCGCGCGGCCATGCGGCGGCGCGCCGCGGGCGTCGGGTGGTCCTCCCCAAGAAGGTGGAGGAGCCCGTGGATCGCGAGGTGCGAGACTTCCCTGCCGTAGGACCGTCGGGCGGCGCGCGCCTGGGTCCGCGCTCTATCGAGCGAGATGTAGATCTCCCCGAGGAAGACCGCGGCGCCGGGATCCGCGAGGGCCGAGGGCTCGGCCATCGAAAACGAGAGCACGTCCGTCGGCCGGTCCACCTCCCGATAGTCGCGGTTCAACGCGCGAATGGATTCGTCGTCCACGAGCACGATCGAAGCGGTGGCGCGGGGGCGTCCGAGCAGGCGAAGCGCAGCCCGAACGAGCGACTTAAGAGTGGTCGATCTTAAGCCGGGACTTTTCGCGCTGCAGTGGACCGACGTCGGGAGCGGGACGGCGCCGCTCGTCCGAGGCCGGGCTCCCCGGGTAGTGGACGCGCGCGTGGAAGAGCGCCGTGAGAATCGGGATGAATCCTTCGCGGACGCGGGCGAGATCTTCGAACGTGATCGGGCTCTCATCCAGCTGACCGTCCTTCACCCGCGCGTCGAGAATGCGCGTGACCACGCCGCGAATGCGGCTCGGCGTCGGTTCCGTGAGCGAGCGGGCCGCCGCCTCGACGGCGTCGGCCAGCATGAGCACCGCGGTCTCCTTCGACCGCGGCTTGGGGCCGGGGTACCGGAAGTCGCGCTCCTCGGCATCGGGATCCTGGGCGAGCGCCTTCTGGTAGAAGAAGCTCATCAGGGTGGTCCCGTGGTGCTCTTGAATCGCGTCCAAGATGGCGCGCGGGAGCTTTTCCTTCCGGGCGATCTCCGCCCCTTCCCGCACGTGCGACTCGATGATCAGGCACGACATGGTCGGCGAGAGCTTCTCGTGCCGGCTTCGCGCGTTCGACTGGTTCTCGACATAGTACTCGGCTTTGTCGATCTTGCCGATGTCGTGATAGTAGGCGCCGACGCGCGCCAGGAGCGGGTTTCCCCCGATGGCCGCGGCGCCGGCCTCGGCCAAACTTCCCACGACGAGACTGTGATGATAGGTGCCCGGCGCCTCGAGCATCAACCTTCTCAGGATGGGCCGGTTCAGGTCGGCCAGCTCCAAGAGCGTGATGTCGGTCGTGACCGAAAAGAGCGATTCGAGGAGCGGAAGGAGGATCGTTACGGCCAGGACTGACGCGAATCCCGCCCCGACGCCCCAGAGCGCGCGCCGAAGGAGCACGTCGGCGCGCGCGCCGTCCACGAGCCCCATGGCACCGATCGCCACTGCGTACGCCAGCGCCACGACGAGCATCGCCCGGTAGAAGTCGGTCCGGCGCCGCACGCCCGTCGCGCTCGCGATCGCCGCGATTCCCGCGAGCGCGCTTCCCGTCAGGAACGGAAGCCCCAGACCGAACACCACGCCCGTGAAGAGCGACGCCGTGAGCGTGGTCGCGAACGCGAGGGCCGGTCCGAAGAGGATCGCCACGGTCAGCGAAAGCACGGTGATCGGAATCAGCATCTCGTAGCCGCGGAATTGGCTCACGACGAGCCACCCGACGCCCATGACCACCGCCGTCATGACGGCGAGCAGGAAGAGCTGGCTCGTGTCGTCGTAGACCGCCCGATGATGAAGTTTCAGGTGATGGAGAAAGCCCATGACGAGGAACGCGAGCAGCACGACGCGGCCCAGCACGCCCGGAAGTCCCTGCTGCCAGTCCGCGCTGGGCCGCATGCGGTCCTGCCACGCGCGGAGCGACTCGAGTTTTCGGATGTGCTCGGCGGTCGCGATCTCGTGGCTCCCGATGATCTTCTCGTCCTTCCGCACGAGACCGTCGTAAAGGTCGACCGAGGTACGCGCGTCCGCCCGCAACCGTTCGGTGGCTGACGCCTCGTACCTGAGATTCGGAACCACGACCGCCTGGACCAACTGTTGGAGAGCCTGGGTCGCTTCGGGCCGGCTCGGGAAGGCGCGCTGGCCCTCCTCCCACGCCTGATCGCGAAGCGTCGCCGCGTCGTGCAGCGATCCCCAGGGTGCGTGCACCCGCAGTCCGTCCCGTTCGACCGAGATTCCCGGCGCGTCGGTCTGCGCGCGCGCGCTCTGGAGGTCGGGGATCAGCCCGGCCTGATGCGCCGCCTCGGCCGTCCTCTGCGCCAGAACCAGGATCCGCTTCCCGTCGGGTCCGGATAGGGCGCGCGCCGTCTCGGCGGAAAGCCCGCGCACGCGGAGTCGGGCGAAGGCTCGCGTTCCCGGAACCGCCGCGGACAGATCGCCGCCCCGGAGCGAATCCAGGAGCGCCAGCGTTCTCGTCTCGGCCGCGCGGTCGACGGAGTAGACCGGGGCCACGCTTCGCGCGGCCGCCAGCTGCTCCTCGCGCAGGGGGTCCCGGTTCTTGAGCATGTAGAACTGGAACGGAGCGATCAGATCGCGCTTCGCCGGGAATCCCTCGCGGAGCGTCATCACCTCGAACGCGGGATCGCGCGGGAAGAGAAGGCAGGCAAAGGCGAGGAAGCCCAGAAGGAGCGCAGCGCGTCGCGTGCGCGGCCCGAACAGGCGCCCGAACCGGGCCGACGCCGGCTTTCGCTCCTTCCGTCGCGGCTCCAGGATCTGAAGCGACGAGCGATCAGCTCCCATTCGTTCCTCGGGGCCCGTTGGTGGACGGTCCGGAATTCGCCTTTCCGTGTTCGTCGAACGCGCGAATGATTTCCCGGACGAGATGATGCCGGACCACGTCCCGCTCGTTCAGATACACGAACGAGAGGTCGGGCACCTTCTTCAAGATCGTTTGGATCTCGACCAGCCCGGACGGATGATTCGCGCTCAGGTCGATCTGGGTCACGTCGCCCGTGATGACGGCCTTCGATCCGTAGCCGAGGCGCGTCAGGAACATCTTCATCTGACCCACCGTGGTGTTCTGCGCCTCGTCCAGGATGACGAACGCGTTGTTGAGCGTCCGCCCGCGCATGTACGCGAGCGGCGCGACCTCGATTACTTGCAAGTCCAGGAAGCGGCGGATCTTCTCGTACGAGAGCAGGTCGTTGAGCGCGTCGTAGAGCGGACGCAGGTACGGATCGACCTTCTCCTTCATGTCCCCGGGCAAGAACCCGAGGTTCTCCCCCGCCTCCACAGCGGGCCGGACGAGGAGGATG
>DATEND010000125.1:0-2075 GCA_035275245.1 Candidatus Eiseniibacteriota bacterium | reverse complement strand
AAGAGGAGCTCCGCCGCCGCGCGCCTGAACACGGATGTCGTGCGCGCCCGCGGGCAGGTTCGACGTATCGAGGACCGACCGAACGAGCCTGCCCTGCGCATCGAAGAGGCGTACGCGCGCGGTGCCGGGCCGTGTGGTGACGAACGTCACCACGCCCTGCGACGTCTCCGGTTCGAAGCGGAACGACGAGGCGAGCGCGCCTCCGGTGCCGAAAACTATGAGGGTCAAGCTGGCGGCAAAATGAGCGCCGAAGGTCAGATCCCCCTCGATCGACACCGTGACCGTATTCGACCCGGGCGGAAGCGCGTTGAAGAGTTGCCGCAAATCGTCCTTGGAGAAACACGCCTCGATCTCCGGCACACCGTTGTTGTTTGCGTCGGATGCAATGACTCTCTTGTCGGTAACCGCAGAGATCCGGTCCACCGATCCCGTGCCCACGGAAACCATCACGATCGAATTCAAGACTACGTCCTCGATTTGGAACGCGCCTCCGAGCGGCTCGATGCGGGCACAGCTCCGGGGCTTCCCGGAACTGAGCCGGACCGTGCCGTTGCCTCCCGTCGTGAAGGCGGTCGCGGGCGCCGGGCCACCGATTGTCGCCGTGGTTTCGTCGGTATCGATGATGCCTTGACTGTTCGTGACCCTGAGCGAGACCACGTAGACCGCGTTTGACGCGTACGTATGCACGGGCTGGGCTCCCGTCCCCGTTTCCCCGTCTCCGAAGTCCCATTGGTAGGTGAGCGAGCTGCCGGTCGGGTCGGAGGATCCGGACCCGTCGAATTGGACCGGGAAGCCGGCGAATCCCTGATAGGGCCCGCCTGCGTCGGCCCTGGGGCTGCAGCTACAGGCGAGGACCAAGAGCGTGATTGATTCCGAGTCGGACGCTGAACCGTCGGTCACCGACACGGTGATCGGAAACGATCCCACGTCCGCGAACCCAGGAGACGCGTTCAGGTTTCCGGTCGTCGGACCCGTCGTCGTCACCGTAACGAAGAATGGCCCGCTCGTCTTGGAAAACGTTAGAGACTGCCCGTCGGCGTCACTGGCGCTGAGCGATTCGTCGAGCGACTCCCCCGAGGTCACGAGGAGATCTCCGATGGGTACTAGCTCCGGAGGGCGATTGACGTTCAAGATCGTGATCACGACGATGGCACAACTCGTCAACTGTGCTCCGGTGCAGCTCGTCGAAACGGCACATATAGTTACGGTGTAGCTACCCGCGTCGTTGAACCCGGGCGTCCAGCAGAACGTGCCCCGGTCCGGAGGGCCGATGACGAATGTGGCGCCGAACGGAATCGGTGAGGGGGGGAGGAGCTGGACCGGATCCCCGTCGGGATCGACCGCGGAAACCGAGAAGCAAAAGTTCTGGCCTTCCATTCCAACCACGCTCGTGGGAGCAACGATGACCGGCGCGCGATCGGACTGCCCGATTGTAATGGACGTCGAAGCGGACCCGGCGATGCCGTCCGAATCCACCGCCGTGAACGTGACGACGTACGAGCCCGCCGCCGTGATCGGCACCGGCCAGAAGAACGTGCCTTCGGCATTCGAGGCACTGGTTGTGAACGTGGCCCCCTGCGGGAACGGACTTCCGACGAAGGTGAGCGAGCTGATGGATCCGGTGGCCGAAAATGCGGTGACCGTGAACGTGAGCGTGCATCCAGGGAGGCTATGAGCCGTGGCTGGAGCCGTGACGACGGGCGGCTGATCGGACCGGGCAACCCCCGGAGCCAGGACGAGAGCGAGACCGGGCGTTAAAACCAAGACAAGGAGCGCGAGGAGTGAACGGAGCGAACGGGAGCAGCGGATCGCAGGTCGCATGGGGTCCTCCCGAGATGCGGTCGGGCCCCGGGCGGGCCCGGCGATGCCATGGTCGCGGTTGGCGACTGTAGTGCAACGATACTCCTCGCCTCGATCTTGAAAAGTGGATTTTTTCGAGCGAAGCGGTGGCCGAGGCGCCGAGACTAGGCGATCGTCGAGGCGGCGGTGAACCGCCGCGCCGCCTCGACCAGCACTTTGGCGCAGGTCACGACGGACGCGGCGTCGACCCACTCCACCGCTTCGTGAGCGCCCGC
>DATEND010000124.1:0-4318 GCA_035275245.1 Candidatus Eiseniibacteriota bacterium | reverse complement strand
CCGGGCGCTGACCACTTCTTTACGGGAAAGCTGCATCCCTTGGAAGCGGCGTTGACCGAGGGCCTGGGCCTCACGAAATAGCGATCGTGCCGCGCCGATTCAAAGCGCGCCACCAAAGGAGCCACTTGCCCCGGGGCAAGTTGAGGAGGGTGAATGGCTGAATCGTCGATTCAAGGGAAGGTCGCGCTGGTGACCGGCAGCACGAAGGGGATCGGGCTCGCGATCGCGGAGGCGCTCCTGAACGAAGGCGCCAAGGTCGTGATCTCGGCCCGGAGCACTGCCGAGGTCGCCGCGGTGACGTCGGCGCTCGAGCGAAACCACAAGGGACGCGTCGTGGGACGCTCCTGCGACGTGCGTCGCGAGGCGGACGTCGAGGCGCTCTACCGCGTGCTCGACGAGGCATGGGGTGGCGTGGACGTACTCGTCAACAACGCCGGCGTCGGGCACTTCAAGGCGCTCGAGGCGATGACGCTCGAGGAGTGGAACGCGATGCTCGAGACGAACCTGACCGGCGTCTTTCTCGCCTCGCGTGGCGCCATCCCGCGCATGCGGAAGCGGGGCGGCGGCTATATCTTCAACGTCTCGAGCCTGGCGGGGAAGAACGCGTTCCCGAAAGGGAGTGGCTACAATGCGACGAAGTTCGGGCTGAACGGAATGAGCGAGGCCATGATGCAGGAGCTGCGGTACGACGGCATCAAGGTCACGTACCTCATGCCGGGGAGCGTGAACACCTACTTCAACGGGACGGCGCCCGATCCGGAGGCCACGTGGAAGATCCAGCCGGAGGACGTCGCGGAGATCGTGGTCGATCTCCTACGCCACCCATCCCGTTCGCTGCCGAGCCGCGTGGAGATTCGCCCGAGCCAGCCGCCGATCAAGGGGTAAGCCCCCAGATCGTTCCCCAGATCGCTCCGGTGATCTCGCCGATGACGGCGGCGCCCACCACGCAGAGCGCCATGTACGTGAAGGCGCCCTTCGGCCCGAGCCAGCGTCCCACCACACCGAACGTCAGGATGTTCACGATCGGCACGGCGAGGAGCATGGATGCCCCCGAGCTCACGCCCATGCCCTTCACCAAGAGTTCCTTCGCCAGGGGTAGCTCGGCGCCCGAGCAGAAGTAGAAGGGGACGCCGGTGAGCGCGGCGAGGAGCGCCCCCGCGACCGTCTTCTCGCCGTAGAGCACGTGGATCCAGTGCCGCGGCACGAGGACGTCGACGATCGCCGCGATGGCGAGGCTCACGACGACCCACGGGAAGTACTCCTTCACCTGACCGCGAAGGCGGCGCACGACCGTGACGAGTCGCGGAGGCCGAATTTCCGCGACGTCGTTCGCCGCGTCCCCGAATTCCGCGGCGACGTGCCCGAACGTCGGCGAGGTGGGAGACTGCGCCGATCGCGCGGCGACACGCCGGAGTACCCAAACCGCGGCGTAACCGACCGCGAGCCCGAAGACCACGGATGTCACCAGCCGCGCGAGGGCCCACTCTCCTCCCAAAACCTTCCAGGTTAGAAACAGCACCGGAACGCTGAAGGCGGCGCCCGCCGTGAGGAACGCGAAGGTGTGCTTCAAGTCGCTGCCGCGGCGGCGGAGCGACACCGCGAGCGGGACCATGCCGCACGTGCAGAGCGGGATCACGGCGCCGATGGTGGACGCGAGGAGCATCGTGCCGGGGCGTTTCCCGGTCAAGAATCGCGCGATCGTCTTCTCGGAGACGTACTCCTCGATCAAGGCACCGATCAAGAGCGCCAGAAAAAAATAGGGAACGATCTCGATCGACGCGTCCGCGAACACGCGCCACATCGAGAGAAGGATGCCGGCCAGGTCCATCGGTCCATTCTACCCCGATCGGCGGCTACCTTGACACCCGGCGCCGGTTCGGGAAGGATGCAAGCTCCGATCGTATCCAAGGAGGCCCGATGTCCGCGCACGATCCCTTGTTTCACCCCGTCTTCCTTGGCCGCCGCGCCGCCATGGAATCGCCCCCATTCGAGGCCTTTCCGCCCAACGGGCGCTCCCCGTGGAGCGGCCCCGATTCCTCCCGCCGCGACCTCGACTTTCACGTGCGCCACTATCGGATCGCGCTCGACGTGGACTTCGCGAAGAAGGAAATTCGCGGCCGCGTCGCGCTCACCATCGAGGCGGTGCGGGAAGGCCTTCGCGAGGCCGTCCTGGACGCGGCCGAGCTCCGCGTCGCGTCGGTCCGGGCCGGCTCGCGGCGCCTGTCGCACGCCGTCGATGGCGCGCGCCTTCGCGTCACGCTGCCGAAGGCGCTCGGGCGCGGGCGCCGGGTGACGCTCGAGGTCGCCTATTCGGCCACGCCCCGGAAGGGCTTCTTCTTCACGGGCCCCACCGAGGCGGAGCCGGAGCGCTCGGCGACCGCGTGGACCCAGGGGCAGGCGGACGACACGCACTGGTGGATGCCGTGTCTCGAGAGCACCGAAAGCCGCGCGACGCTCGAGCAGATCGTCACCGTTCCGGCGGGCTTTCGCGTGATCGGAAACGGCCGGCTGATCGCGCGCCGCATAAACCGCCGCGCGCGCACCGTCACCTGGCACTGGAAGCAGGAGACCGCGCACCCCGCGTATCTGACGTCCCTGGTCGTCGGGAAGTACGCCGAGATCAAGGATCGCGCGGGCGACACGCCGCTTCAGTACTACGTTCCGCGCGGCGAGGAGCGCATCGGCCGGTCGGTGTTTCGGAAGACCCCGAAGATGATCGCCGCTTTCGAGCGCGCGTTCGGCCATCCCTATCCCTACCCCAAGTATGCGCAGACGACCGTCTCCGACTTCACGTACGGGGGGATGGAGAACACGAGCGCGACCACGATGTTCGATCGGATGCTCCAGATGCCCGGCGACTCCCTCGACGAGGGATACGATTCGCTCGTGGCGCACGAGCTCGCGCACCAGTGGTGGGGCGACCTCGTCACGTGCCGCCACTGGTCGGAGGGGTGGCTCAACGAAGGGTTCGCGACCTACGCGGAGATCATCTGGCGGGAGGCGGACACCGGACGCGAGGACGCGGATTTCGCCCGCCTGGAGCAGATGTGCTCCTACCTGGTGGAGGACTCGAGCGAGTACCGCAGGCGCATCGTCGAGACGCGCTACGAGTACGCGACCGAGATCTTCGACCGCCATCTCTACGAGAAGGGCGCCCTCGTGCTCCACATGCTCCGCTCGGTTGTCGGAGACGAGCCCTGGCGCCGGTCGCTCAAGCGCTATCTCGCGCGCCACGCCTTCCGTCCCGTCGAGACGTCCGACCTGCGTCGCGCCTTCGAGGAAGAGACGGGGCGGAACCTCGCCTGGTTCTTCGACCAGTGGGTGCACGGCGGCGGACATCCCGAAGTTCGCGTGACCCGTCGCTACGACGAGGAGACGCGCGCCCTCACGCTGATTCTCGAGCAAACGCAGGCCGAGGACGGCGTTACGCCGGTGTTTCGCCTGCCGATGATGCTCGAGGTCGTGGCGGGCGGGAAGCGCGTGCGGATCCCGATCGAGTTCCGCGAGCGACGCGAGACGCATCAGATCCCGCTTCCTTCGCGTCCGCGGTACGTCGCCCTGGACCCCGAGCACCACGTGATGAAGATCCTCGACTTCCAGCGCACGGACGAAGAGCTGCGCTACGGGCTCGCCCACTCGCCGCACAGTTTGGAGCGCGTGCGCTGCGCGCGCGAGCTGGCGCGGCACGCCGACCCACGCACGATCGCGGCGCTCCTCGCTTCGCTTCGTGGCGACTCCTTCTGGGGTGTTCGATCGGCCGCGGCCGTCTCGCTCGGCGAGATCGGAACCCGGGTGCCGGGCCTTGCCGAGCGCATCGGCTCCGCGGGACTTCGGGCGCACACTCGGGTCCGGCGCGCCGTGATCTGGGCGCTCGGGACGATCGCCGACGAATCGTCGCTCAAGCTCCTGAAGCGCTACGCCACGACCGAGAAGAGCACGTTCAACGCCGGCTGGGCGCTCATCGGGATCGCGAAGGCGGGGAAGACCGGAGCGTTCGAGACGCTTCGCGGCGAGCTCGAGCGACCGAGCCATCGCGACATGCTTCCCATCCTGATCCTGGACGGCATGGCCATCCTCAAGGACCCACGCGCGCTCGACCTGATTCTCGAACGCACCGAGGCGCGATATCGGAACGAGACGCGCGGCGGGGCGACGCGAGCCCTGGGCAAGCTCGGCATCGCGAGCGAGCCGGTCGTCACTCGTCTCGTGGCGCTCCTCAAGGATCCGTGGTTCCGCGTCCGCACGGCCGCCGCGTGGTCGCTCGGCAAGCTCAAGCCGCCGCAAGCGGAAGGTGCCATTGTCGAGGCCATGAAGAGCG
>DATEND010000123.1:0-4776 GCA_035275245.1 Candidatus Eiseniibacteriota bacterium | reverse complement strand
GCATCCCGATCGCGGCGGAGGTGGAGCTCGGGTTCGCCGTCGCGAAGGCGCCGATCGCCGCCGTCACCGGCACGAACGGCAAGAGCACGACCGTGGAGCTTCTCGGCGCCATGGGACGCGCCGCGGGGCGGACGACCGAGGTGTTGGGGAACATCGGGGTCGCGCTCTCCGAGAAAGCCGAGGAGGTTCCCGCCGACGGGCTCCTCGTCGTGGAGATCTCGTCCTTTCAGCTCGAGGCCTGCGCTCGGTTTCGGCCGAAGGTGGGCGTGCTCCTGAACGTGACGCCAGATCACCTGGATCGCCACGGGAGCATGGAGCACTACGCCGCGCTGAAGGCGCGGCTCTTCGCGAATCAAACCGAGGAGGACTTTCGCGTGCAGCCGTTGGCGGATCCGCGCATCGACGCGCTCCTCCGTTCCATGCGCGGCAAGCCTCTCTGGTTCGGCTTTGCCGATCCGACGGCAGACGGCGCCTGGGAAGAGGACGGTGCACTTCGCTGGCGATTCGGCGGCAAGGACGGCGTCCTGATCCGCCGCGAGGAGGCGAAGCTTCCGGGACCGCACAACACCGAGAACATGGCGGCGGCCGCCGCGGCGGCGCTCGCCGTCGGACTGCCGGAACGCGCGATCGCCGGCGCGCTCCGCGAGTTCCGCGGACTGCCGCACCGGCTCACCCTCGTGGCGGAGATCGACGGCGTGAAGTACGTGAACGACTCCAAGGCGACGAACGTCGACTCGCTCAAGCGCGCGCTCGAATCGTATGTGGAGCCGATCACGCTCATCGCGGGCGGCCGGGACAAGGACAGTGACTTCGAAGCGATTCGGCCGCTCGTCTTGGAGCGCGTCCGGCGCGCGATCTACGTCGGCGAGGCGGCCGCCAAGATCGAGCGCGCCTTCGAGGGAGTGCCCGGCGCGCGCGCGGGAACCCTCGAGGAAGCGGTCCAGATGGCGCGCGCGCAAACGCCCGCCGGCGGCGTGGTGCTGCTGTCACCCGGCTGCGCGTCGTACGACATGTTTCGAAACTTCGAGGAGCGGGGCGCGCGGTTCGAGGCCGCGGTTCAGGAATTGAAGCGCTCGACCGAGAAGGTGAAGCGATGAGCCACGCCCTGGCGCGGGACCGGAGGCTCGATCTCACGCTGCTTCTGCCGGTCATCTGCCTCGTGGCGCTCGGCGTCGTGATGGTCTTCTCCTCGAGCGCGACCCTCGCGGCGGACCGGTACAACTCCGAGTACTACTTCCTGAAGCGGCACGCCGTGCGCGTCCTGCTCGGGCTCGCGGCGCTCCTCTGGCTCTCTCGGGTGGACTACCACGTGCTCCAGCGCCTGGCGCCCTGGCTGGTGGGTGGGACCGTGCTGCTGCTCGGCGTGCTCCTCGCCGTGGGAGGCGCCGTGCGGGGGGCGAACCGCTGGCTGTCGCTCGCCACGATCACGATCCAGCCGACCGAGATCGCGCGCGTGGCGTGCGTCGTCTACCTCGCGATGCTCCTCGACCGAAAGGGGGAGCGGATGGCGTCCTTCCGCGAAGGGATCCTGCCCGCGTGCCTCGTCCTGGGAACGCTTTCCTTCCTCATCCTGCTCCAGCCGAATCTGGGGAGCACGATCGCGCTCCTCCTGACGGGCTTTCTCATGCTGCATCTCTCGGGGGCCAAGATCCGGCACTTGGCCCTCCTCGCGGGCGCCGGTGCGGTGGCGGCGTTCCTCGCCGTGCTTCGAAACGGATACATGATGGATCGCGTCCAGGGATGGCTCGCCCATTGGGGACACGGCGCGACGGACGCCCTGGGCAAGAACTGGCAGGTCTCCCAGTCGATCTTGGCGCTCGGGTCGGGCGGCGTGTTCGGCGCGGGGCCGGGACACGGGCTCCAGAAGGTCTTCTTCCTGCCCGATCCGCACACCGACTTCATTTTCGCGGTCATCGGCGAGGAGCTGGGATTGATCGGCACGGTCGCCGTGATCGCTTTCTTCGCCGTCGTCTTCCTGCGCGGTCTCAAGATCGCGGCGGCGGCGCCGGATCGCTTCGGAATGCTTCTCGCCGCGGGCCTCACCGTGAATCTCTCGGTCTACGTCGCCATGAACATCGCGGTCGTGACGGGGGTCATCCCGACCACGGGGCTGCCGCTGCCGTTCGTGAGCTACGGCGGCTCCGCGCTCGTCGTCAACATGGGGGTGGTGGGTGTCCTCCTCAACATCGCAAGTCAGGTGGAGACCGGGGGTCGCTCGGGGCCGGTTCTCCCGCCGGTCGGAGGCCGTCGCCCGGGTGCCCGATAACGAAGGGCCGTTGCGCCTCCTGATCGCGGCCGGCGGCACGGGCGGGCATGTCTACCCGGGGATCGCGCTCGCGGAGGAATGGCGTCGGCGGCATCCCGAGGCGGACGTGGTGTTCGTCGGGACCGTGCGGGGCCTGGAAGCGACCGTCGTACCGCAGGCGGGCTTCGCGCTTCGAACGATCGCCGCGCGCGGATTTCCGCGCCGGCTGGGCCTGGGCCTTCTGCGCGCGCTGGGCGCGGCCGTGGCGAGCCTGGTCCAGGCGGCGTCGCTTTTAAAGGAATTGAAGCCGAGCGTCGTGGTGGTGACGGGGGGATACGTGAGCGGACCGGTCGGGTTGATGGCGAAGCTTCGAGGGATCCCGGTCTTGGTGCAGGAACAGAACTCCGTGCCCGGCGCGACGAATCGCTGGCTGAACCTGATCGCGGACGAGGTGCACATATCGTTCGTCGAATCGAGATCGTACTTCCGCAGGAGGAACAACCTGAAGGTCACGGGGAATCCGATTCGCCGCTCGCTCCTGCGGCAGGATCGCACCAGCGCCTACGAATCGCTTCGGCTCGACCCGACGCGGAAGACGCTCCTCGTGTTCGGTGGGAGCCGCGGCGCCGCGAGCATCAATCGCGCGTTCGCGGAGGCGCTTCCGCGCCTTCACCGGGCGCCGAACGTGCAGGTGGTCTGGCAGACGGGACGGGAAGAGGAGGAGGCCATGCGCGCGAAGGCGTCGGGGCTTCCGTTTCCCATCCGCGTACTGGCCTATCTGAACGCCATGGAAAAGGCCTACGCGGTGGCCGACCTCGCGGTCTGCCGCGCCGGCGCGATGACGATCGCCGAACTGACCGCGTGCGGTGTCCCGGCGATCCTCGTGCCCTATCCGCACGCGACGCACGACCACCAGACGCAGAACGCGCGGGGACTCACGGAACGGGGCGCCGCGGAGATGATCGCGGACGCGGATTTGAACGGCGCGGAGCTCGCGAAGCGCGTGCTCGGGCTCTTGCTCGACGAGCCCAGGCTTCGCCGGATGGCGCGCAACTCGCGCGCCTTCTCGCGCACGAACGCAGCCGAGCGGCTCGTCTCGTCGATCGAATCGCTGGCGCACGTGGCAATGGCCGAGACGGCGCGTTAGCCGGGATGTACGGACGGATTCGGAGGATTCACCTGGTCGGAATCGGCGGTAGCGGGATGAGCGGGATCGCGGAGGTGCTCTTGAACCTGGGCTACTCGGTTTCGGGGTCCGACGTGAAGGCGAGCGACGTCGTCGCCCGCTTGCGCACGCTCGGCGCCGCGATCTCTCCCACGCACGACGCGGCGAACGTGGACCGCGCCGACGTGGTGGTCGCCTCGACCGCGATCGCCGAAGGCAACCCGGAGCTCGATCGGGCCTTGGCACTCGGCATTCCGGTCATCCCGCGCGCCGAGATGCTCGCCGAGCTCATGCGGATCAAATACTCGGTGGCGGTCGCGGGCGCCCACGGGAAGACCACCACGACGTCGATGGTGGGCGAGATCCTCGCGCACGGCGGCCTCGATCCGACGGTGATCGTGGGCGGCCGGCTGATGGCGCTCGGCGCGCACGCGCGCCTCGGCCAGGGGCCGTTGCTCGTCGCAGAGGCGGACGAGAGCGACGGCTCGTTTCTCGTTCTCTCCCCGACGATCGCCGTGATCACGAACATCGACGCCGAGCATCTGGACTACTACCAGACCCTCGGGCGCATCCAGGAGGCGTTTCTGAGCTTCGTGAACCGCGTTCCGTTCTACGGGACGATCATCGTGCCCGGCGACGATCCGAACGCGGCGCCCATTCGCGCCGGCGCCAAACGACGGACGCTCACGTACGGATTCGCTCCCGGCATGGACTT
This sequence comes from Candidatus Eiseniibacteriota bacterium, assembly GCA_035275245.1. Lineage (GTDB taxonomy): Bacteria > Eisenbacteria > RBG-16-71-46 > SZUA-252 > SZUA-252 > DASQJL01. Next base: position 651 of record DATEND010000123.1, on the reverse strand, counting down.
CGAGGGCCGCGACCTCACGGTCGGCGCGGACGGCGTCCGGTTCCGGATTTGGGTGCGGGGCAAGGACGAGGGCCAGGCGACGCTTCGCGTCTCCGGCGCCCACAACGCGCGAAACGCCCTCGCGGCCGTGGCGGCCGGATGGGAGCTGGGCATCCCCGTTTCGGCGATTCGGGAGGCGCTCCAAGGCTTCGCCGGCGTCGGCCGCCGCTTGGAGCGCCGCGGCGAAGTGAACGGGGCGATCTGGATCGACGACTACGCGCATCACCCCACGGAGATCGAGGCCGCCGTCGCCGCGCTCGTCGCGACGTACGGGCGCCGGATCGTCGCGGTGTTCCAGCCGCACCGCTACACGCGCACGCAGGCGCTCGCCGACCGCTTCGCCGGCTGCTTCCACGGAGTCTCGGAACTGATCCTGCTTCCCATCTACCCCGCGGGCGAACCGCCCATCGCCGGCGTCACGTCCGAGTCTCTCGCGGAGCGAATCGCCGCGTCGGGCGGCTTGACGCCGCGCTGCCTCTCCAGTTTCGCGGAAGCCGCGGAGGCGGCGCGCGCGGCGCTTCGGCCCGGCGATCTGCTTCTGACGGTGGGCGCGGGCGACGTCTACAAGGTGGGCGAGCTCGCGCGGGGAGGGAAGCGATGAGGGCTGGATTC
>DATEND010000122.1:0-6978 GCA_035275245.1 Candidatus Eiseniibacteriota bacterium | reverse complement strand
TTGGCGCGGACCTGCGCATCGCCATCCGAGAGAAGTCCCTTCAGCGCAGGGCTCGCCCGCAGGGATTCCGCCCCCGTCCTCGCGAGCTCCGCGGCGGCGAAGGTCCGGATCTCCGCCTCGCTCGAGTCGAGCAGACGGGTCAGGGCGGTCGCGAGGCCGGGCGTGCTGGAGGGGATCCGCCGGAAGGCGCGGAAGGCTGCCTCGCGACGTCCGGCGTTCGAAGCCATCTGCGGATCGCTCCCGCACGAGATGGAGGCGTCCGGGCCGGGTGGGAAGCGCTCGAGGACCATCTCCATGAGAACGGGGATGGCCGGCTCCGAGCGTCCGGGAAACGACCCGCACAGAAGCGCCGCGGCCAGGAATCGCACCGCGGGATCCGGATCGTGAATCGCCCCGACGATCGCCGGGACGATCTCCTGATTCGGCCTGGTGAGATGCCCCACGATCCGCAGGACCTGGACTCGCACCCAGGGGTCGGCATGCGCGAGTTTTTCGATCAGCGCCGGCAGCGCCCGCCGGGCGCCATCTCCCATGTTGAAGAGTTCCGCAGCGGCGTGAAATCGTGGCGCCGGGTCGGAGTCTTCGAGGTCGCTCACCAGGTCCTCGAGGCGTCCGTCTTCGACTTTGGCAGGCGAAGTCGGGGTCGGGGCCAGCGCGGGCGCCGCCGGCGGAACCGGAGCCGGCGGAGTTGAGGTCGGCGGCGCCGGGGCCTGCGCAGGCGGCGGCTGAGGCCTGCATCCATCCGACCCGATCTGTTTGAGCACCTCCGATGCGAGCCACCTGACGCCCGACGAAGCATCCCCGAGCCTTTCGGTCACCTCGGGGATGAGCGTGGCGGCGAGAGGACCGAGATCGTCAAGCGCATGCAAGGCGTCGATCCGAACCATCTCGTCGCCGGTCTGCAATGCGGCGCGCACGCCGGCAGCGGCCGCCGCGAGATCCGTCGCGGTCGATTCCTCCTCGTAAGCCCGCAGCTTGATGACCGAGAGACTCGCGCGCAGGGCCTCGATCGCCCGGCGCTTCATCGTGTCGTCTTCCGAGGAGAGGATCTCGGCGAGGAGCGGAATGGTGCGCCCGGGCACGAGACCACGATGCGCCAGCCCGATGGCCGCGTGCCGCCTGACTCCAGGATCCGGATCGTCCAGGGCTCCCAGGAAATAGTCGCGATCATTCGGGGAGTAGAGCCTGTCCAGCGCATCGAGGACCGCGCCGCGCACGGTCGCATCCGTATCGGCCAGGGCCGCCGCCAGCGCCGGCACCGCGATTGGAAAGGTCAGGCCGCGAAAGGCAAACTCCCGGTCCAGCGCCGCGAGGACCCGCGCGGCGCCGACACGGACCCGGACATCGTCGTCTTTCAGTCCACCGGCCACCGCCGCGACCGCGCGCAGGGGGATCTCGACATCGCGGTGCCGGACCGGACGAACCGGACCGAGGTAGACGGTGCAGTCCGACATCCGTGGAGCCGGTTCGAGCCCGTCGATGACCGCGAGCCGCACGGCGGGGTCGGCATTCCGGATTGCCGCAAGGAGGGGCGGAAAAGCCTCGACGTAGTAGTGTCGCAGCCTGCCCAGCGCGTCCGCGGCCTTCACGCGAACCTGCGCGTCCTGGTCCTCCAGACCAAGAGCGAGCGCGGGAATCAGCAGGTCGATGCCCGGCTCGACCTCGATCGCCTCCGCGAAAGCCACCCGTCGCGTAGAGACATCGGCGTCCTTCAGCTCTGCGATCCATTCGCTCGCGAGCCTGCCTCGATAGCGCACCCCATCCGTGGCGCTCGCCAGAGCCGCAGGAGCCGTTGCAAGACACAGGATCGCCAGGACGAGCAGGCGGGTTGGCACCGGGCGTCGGCACATGATCGAGTCCTAACTACCGCGATCGACGGCTTTGTGGCGGAAGAAGCCGCGCGCCATGCTGCCGCAAAACCGCGACCAGGCGCTCGCGCAGATTCCCGCGCAGGGACTGCGAACTACGGGCTCGAGAGGGGCTCCACGCGCATTGAGCGCCGAAGGTATAGGTCGTAGACTCCGTCGCATGCACGGCTTCGCGGTGACGGCTCTGGCGCTCGGGGGCTGGATCGTCCCCTGGCAGCACGATGCGGGAGTCGCCACGCTCGACAGGGCCCAGGGCGCCCTCAGCGACGTTTTCCTTTTCGCGGCGCGCCTCGACGGCGACGGGTTCCCGGTGCTCGATGAGCGTGGCGACACGTGGAAGGAGACCGCCGACCGCGCGCGCGCGGCGGGAGCGACGGTATGGCTGACCATCGTCAACGACCGCGTCGTCGGCACGGCTCCCCCGGCGCTCAAGGATTCCGAGGTGGTGCACTCCGTCCTCGCCGACCGGGAGGCGGGCGCCCGGCACCGCGCGGGAATTCTCGCGCTGGCGAAACGTCTGGGGGTGGACGGTGTGGATGTCGACTACGAGAATCTCCCCGCGTCGGACCGTGACGGCTTCACGGCGTTCGCGCGCCGGCTGGCGGGGGACCTCCGCACCGCCGGCTTCAAGGTGTCGATCACGGTGCAACCCAAGTCCGGGGAGACGGCTTCCCGCGGGCCGGGCGGCGCGGACTGGGCCGCGCTCTGCGCGGTCGCGGACCGCCTCCAGGTGATGCTCTACAACGAGCACAACGCCTCCACCGGGCCCGGACCCGTGGCGAGCCTCGACTGGATGACCCGTGTGATCGACTACGGCCTCGGCCTCTGCCCGGCCTCGAAGCTCGTCCCCGTGCTGAAAGTGTCGGGGATGGACTGGGGGCCCTCACAGGCCGTGTGGCGGAGCTTCGGCGAGGTGAACGCGATCCTGACGCGCACCAGGCCGCGGCGCCAACGCGAGAAACACAACCGGGTTCCGTGGTTCGTCTACACCGACGCCGGCGCGCGGCACACGGTCTACTACGAGGACACCGGCTCGTTGACCGCGAAGGCGGATCGCCTGCGCAAACGCGGCCTCGAGAACCTCGTGCTCTGGTCGCTCGGCAGCGAGGATCCCGACGCGATCCCGTCGCTCGGCCGCGCTCAGAAGCGGTAGCCGAAGGCGAACCCGAGACCGGTCCGTCGGTAGTTCGGTGTCTGGCTGTAACTCCCGGTGAGCGTGCTCCGCCAGCGGGGGCTCCAATCCTGCGTCCAGGTCACGTCGGCCTGTCCCACGAGCCGGACGGAAGTCTGGTTGTCACGGGAGGGTCCCACCCCGATTCCCGCATTGAGACTCCCCCCCGAGACGAGCGAGCGCTGGTAACGGACCACCCCCAGCGCCGTGACCAGCTCGATCGGCGCGTAGTAGAGCGGCGACGTCTCCTCGCTGTCACCGATCTCGAGCCGGCCGCCCAACGCCACGCGGGGGTGGGCGGCGAGCGCCCTGGTCCAGTCGCCCCAGGCATAGAGGACCGAGTTGCCGTCCGTGAGGTTGCCGTAGTTCAGCCGCGCCCGGGATCGCCAGCGGAAGCCGAATCCTTCATAGGCGACCTGGCAACCTCGCCGTTGGATTGCGTCGAGCAGAGCCCCGACCGTCTCGACGTCGGTGACGCCGCACGCGAAGTCGAGCCGCATCCCATCGGTCGTGGTCCGCAGCAGAGCCTCGCCTTCGATCGAATTCACGCCGGATCCGAGATCCCGCCCGCGCAGCCATGCTCCCGCCGCGATGCGCTTGCCTCCGACCCAGTCGAACCCGATCGTCCCCTGCGGCCCGCTGAGAGACTCGAAGACCTCGTCCTCGAACTCTGCGATCCCGACGCTTCCCCACAGGTCATACGGGGCCTCGAATGGATAGCGTCCCGTCGCGACCGCCTCGAACGAGTCGCGGCCGTCCGAATCGGAGACGACGAGGGCTTCGATGCCGGCCTGCGGATCCGTCTTCCAGGCGAGGTCCTGCGTGAGCTGCCGGCGCGAGGCGTCGGGGCGGCCCCACGCGGGACCCGCGGGCACCTGCGCATCCGCCCGGGCGGACTCGCGTTCCCGTCGTTGTGCGCGCAGGTCCAGCGCGAGCGTCGGCCCCGTGCCGGCATAGAGGCGCGGGTTCTTCGCGATCATGCTTCGAAGGTCCGACTCGGCCTTCCTCAGCTCGGCGTTCGCGATGTCGGCTTCCGCGGCGTCGAGGCGCGCGCGCGCCGCCGGCGCGCGCGACGCCAGATAGGCGAGGAGACTCTCGCCGTCCCACTCGCGCCGGACGCCCAGGCGACGCAGGATCATCGGTCCGACGGTTCCCGGCGCCACGGTGTTGTACCCGGACGTGTCCTGGATGAAGCCGTAGCGGTAGAGCTTGCGGAATTCCTCCTCGTTCACCGCCAGAGCCTGCGGCTCGTTTCCGCCGTGCAGCTGACCCATCTCCGAGAACGGAAATGCGTAGCCGACGACCGAAGCGCCGGGCACACCCGCCCGCAGGCGGTCGCGGCAGGACTCGTAGTCCGCCGTGACGCGCGCGACGAACTCCTCGTGGGTCTCGAGCCGCTTCTCGTCAGGCAGCCACTCCCGGTTGACGAGGAACTCGGCCATGCCTCCCGCAGCGTCGACCGCGATCAGGTCATGAGCCACGTGACCGTGCGCCTGGAAGTCCCAGCGTCCGGTGGCCGCGAGGCGCGCGAGCTCGGGCCAGTCGGTGTGGAACGCGCTCTCCTCGGCGATGCGGTTCGTCGGCACGAACATCGTCGCCTTCATCCCGAGACGCTGGAGCACCGGATCGGCGTGCAGGAACGAGTCGGCGCGCGCGTCGTCGAAGGTGATCAGGATCGGCTTGTCGGGAAACGAACGCTGCCCGGAGAGCATCCTGTCCATCTCGCCGACCGTGATCGACGTGTACCCCGCGCGCTTGATCGCCCGCATCTCCCCTTCGAACCGCTCGAGGGGAACGTTCAGGGTCCGCGGATGGTCGCCGATGCCGTGATAGAGCAGGATCGGGAGCTCGACCGCGCGGCGCGCCGGCTTGAGGACGCCCGACCGCGCGCTCGCCGCTTCCGCGCGCCGTCCCATCGCCTCGAGGATCAACGCCTCGGTGAGCGCCCGCTCGTCGCGGTCGAAGTGGTCGGTGCCCTCGGAACGGAGCAGCGCCAGGGCCTCCTCGTTGCGGCCGAGATTGCGCAGGCAGTCCAGCTCGCCTTCGAACACCGTCCGATTGGGCCCCAGGGATCCGCGCAGCGCGCGGAATTTCGCCAGCGCGGTTTTCGGGTGGCCGATCATCCGCTCGGCCTCCGCCTCCAGCAGTCGGATCTCGGTCGAGCCGGGGTGATGCGTCAGCCCTTCGCGGAGGGTGCGCGCCTGCGCCTGGAACTGCTCCGCGGTGCGGTAGACATCGGCCAGCGCCGTCCAGTAAGCCACCCGCTCCGGATACCGCTCGGTCAGCTCGCGGTACCAGCGAATCGCGCCCGCGTCATCGTCGCGCACCAGCGCGTCCTCGGCGAGCAGGCGAAACACCGGCTCGCTCGCCTTGCCCGAGGTGACGGCGGTTTCGGCGGCGGCGATCGCCTCCTCGTACGCCCCACCCTCGTAGGTGGAGCGGAGCCAGTAGTGCATGGCGCGCGGCGTGTCGTTCCCCATGTCGATGACCTTCCGCCACTGATCCCGCGCTTCCTTGAAGTCGAGATTCCGCCAGAGGGCTTCCGCATAGAGCGTCTGGACCGGCAGGTCGTCGGGGTACGCCGCGGCCAGCCGCGACGACGCGTCCCTCGCATGCCGGAGCTTCCCGTCGCCGAGGTAGGCCCTGGTCAGCAGCATCTGGACGCCCTTGGAATCGCCGCCGAACGCGATGGCTCGCCGGGCTTCTTCGACGGCCCGCGCGGGCTCGCCGCGCTGCAGCGCGAGTCGGCCGAGCAGCTCGTGCGGCTCCGCCAGGCTCGGGTGGGCCGCGGCGTAGCGCTCCCACGCGCGGCGCACGCCCTCCCAGTCCGCCTCACGCCAGAGTGTCCATCCGTAGTCCCGCAAGGCCGCGCGGTTGCGCGGGTCGGCGGCGAGCGCATCGCGGTAGAACGCCGCGGCGGTGCTGGTCTCCCCCGCACGGTAGGCCGCACCGCCCTGGGCGGCGTGCAATCGCGCGAGGGCGATCGCGGCCGCGTCGGCATGCACCGGGTCGAGCGCGATCCTCTCGAACGCCGTGACCCCCGCGTCGGCCGCTCCGTCCCGGATGAAGAGGTCCGCCGCCCGCACCACGTCGGCTTCGCCCGGGCCGGCGGTGGCGAACATCGACGCGAGCGATCCCTCCGCGGCGGCCGTATCCCCGCCCTCCAGCGCGATCGCGATCTGCGCGACGTACGCCGCGGCGTCGCGCGGGTCGACGGCGGCCGCCTGCCGGTAGGCTTCGAGCGCCCCGGCAGCATCACCCGCGTCGTGAGACGCATCCCCCAGGGCTTGCCAGAGGTCGGCTCCGGAGTCGGGCGCACGCGCGAGTGCCGCGCGCAAGGTCGCCTGGGCGGCGCTCAGATCCCCCCGGGCTCTCTGAAGATCGGCCATGCGCAGGGAGGCCCTGACGTCCGCCGGGCGCGCTTCGAGAACGGCGCGGTACTGCGCCTCGGCGGCGTCGCGTTGCCCCAGGCTCGCGTACGCTTCGCCCAGCCGAAGCCGGATGTCCCACTGTTTGGGAGCCAGCCTGACGCTGCGCTCGAGCGCCGCCGCAGCCCGCCCGAAAGCGCCCTGGTCGAGCTCGACCTCGCCGACGGCGTTCCAGAGCGCGACGTTTCCGGGCTCGACCTTCAGGACCACGTTCCAGACGCGCAGCGCCTCGCTGTCGTTCTTCAGCCGGTGCTGCGACCAGCCGATGTTCTCCCACGCCTTGGTCAGCCCCGGATCGAGATCGACCGCCTTGCGGAAGCTCGCCAGCGCGTCGGCGAAACGTCCCCGCTTGTAAAGCGCCGCTCCCTCGTCGAGCGCGCTCTGGCCGGGCGAGCGCCCCCACGCCGCACGCTCGCCCGCGAGGACCGCGACCGCGAGCGCGAGGCCGAACGCGACCGAGCGCCGCAGGCTCACGGGGTCACGACGATCAGGCGCTTGCGCACGTCCTGGA
>DATEND010000121.1:0-4351 GCA_035275245.1 Candidatus Eiseniibacteriota bacterium | reverse complement strand
CTGTCGCAACACGCAACAGTGGCGAACGTGGAGCGCGATGATAGCTAGCCAAAACGCAGGGTTCTTCCGCAGGGCATGGGGGATCGCGGTGTTGACCGCGCTCCTCTTCCCGTCGGCCGCACTGGGGGACTCGATCACATTGACGTGGACCGCACCCGGCGACGACGGAAACACCGGGCGAGCCGCCGCGTACGAGATCCGGTATTCGGACCTGCCGATCTCGGGCCAGGACACGACCTCCTGGTGGAACGCGGCGACGAGCGTGGGCTCGGTGCCGGCGCCCCAATCGGCCGGCGCGCGGGAATCCTTCACGGTGAACGGGCTTCAGACGGGGGGCGTCTACTACTTCGCGATCCGAACCATGGACGAGGTGCCGAACACGTCCGGATACTCGAACGTCGCCGTGCGTCAGGCCGGCTCCGGAGGTGCGTTGGCAACGCCGGCCGGATTCACGGCCCAGGCGGTGCCCAACGCGGTCCTCCTCTCCTGGGAAGAGCCCTCGTCCGGCACCGGCGACGGCTACCACGTCTACCGCCGGACCGGGGCGACAGGAGCGGACTCGCTGCTTCACACCGCCGCTGTGGGCGTGACGAGCTGGGCCGACAACTCCGTCACTCCGGGCGCCACGTACGAGTACCGGCTCGCGACGTACAAGGACGCGCTCGAAGGGATCCCGGCCGTGGTCTCGATCACCGTGCCGTCCGGAGCAATCGCCTCGACGACGTCCGAGGTCCACGGATACCCGAACCCGGCGCGCGGAAAGGTCACGCTCAAATTCCGCGGCGGAACCAAGGATGGGACCCCGGGGCACGTGCGTCTCGTCATCTACGATTTGACCGGACGGAAGATCTGCAAATTGATCGACTCCGTGCTGCCGGCTTCGGATCAGACGATCGAATGGGCCTGTCGTTCGGACAAGGGGAACGCGATCGCGCCCGGGATCTACAACGCGATTCTGGATAGCCCGCTCGGGCGTTCCGTAACGAGGCTCGCCATTCTCCCGTAGGCCCGTAACAGAAACCGCTTCTCGCTTTCCAGGCCACGCCCCAGCCCTTATCCTTCCTCGGTCGCGACATCCCGTCGCGCCGATGATCCTCGGATGGGGGAGGGGCAGCGTTGGAAAGCCGTTCCGGGGGTGGAGCGAACGTCACCCCCGAGGCGCCGTTCGCGCTGAGCGTGGACGTCGAGGACTACTTCCAGGTCCAGGCCTTCGCCCGCTACGTTCCTCGTAACGAGTGGCCCCGCTTTCCCTCGCGCGTCGACCGCAACACGCGAAAACTCCTCGACCTTTTCGACGAGACCGGATCCATCGCCACGTTTTTCACCCTGGGCTGGATCGCGGAGGCGCATCCGGCGCTCGTCCGGGAGATCGCGGCGCGAGGGCACGAGATCGCGTCGCACGGCATGGACCATCGGATGCTGACCGAGCTCGATCCCGTCGAGTTCCGCGCGCAGGCGCGCGACTCGCGCGCGCTGCTCCAAGACTTGAGCCAGCAACCGGTGATCGGATATCGCGCGCCGTCGTACAGCGTCGGGCGAACCACCCTCTGGGCGATCGAGGCTCTGGCCGCCTGCGGATATGAATACGACTCGAGCGTCTATCCGATCCGGCGCCGCCGGTACGGCTACGCCGAGGGACCGGTCGATCCAGCCCGAATGGCTGGGGAGACGGGCACCTCGCTTCCCGAATTCCCGCTGCCGACCGTCGGGTTCGGCCCGATTCGCGTCCCGGTCTTGGCGGGCGCCTATCTTCGGCTCTGGCCCGCGTGGGTCTCGCGGTTTGCGCTCGAACGTCATCGCGCGGAGGGACGCGCCGTGATCGTCAACGTGCACCCCTGGGAAGTGGATCCCGACCAACCGACGGTGGGGCCTTCCCGGCGCGCGACCTGGACCCACTACGCACGCCTCGACCGGACCGAGGGAATCCTGCGATCGCTCCTCGCTCGCGGGCGGTTCCGTGACGCCGCCACGCGTCTTCGAGAACTCGGCCTTCTTCCGTCGCGCCAGGCGGGACCGCGCGCGTGAGCCTGGACGTCATCCTCCTCATCTCGGGCGGGCTCGTGGCGCTGATCGCCGGTGGAGTCGTCTCCTTCGTGAGTCCCGGCCGCGTCGTCTCGCTCCTGGCCGGCGCGGCGCTGGCGCTCCTCGGCTTGGTTCAGTTCGGGTTCGCCCGGGCCGTCTACGAAGGCGCGGCGCCGGCGCGCGCGGAATGGTTCGAGAACTCGCTCGCGCTCGGGTTCGCGGTCTCGGCGGTCTGGGTCTTCCTGTCCGTCTCGGTGGGGAGAGCGAAGGGCATCGCGGGGCTTGGGGCCTGGCGCGTCTACCTCGTCCTGCAGGCCGCCCTCTCGCTCGTGGCGCTCTGGATCGTCACGACGAATCCCGCGCCGGCCGACTCCCTTCTGGACGCGGCCTTCTTTCCCCTCCGCACGATCGCGCGCTGGATCCTGGCGGGCACGCTGCTCAACGTCGTCATCGTCGCGTCGAACTTCGAGGCGACGCACCTCTCGCTTCCACGACGTCACCGCCGGGCGTTTCGGCCCGGCCTCATCGGTGTGATCATCTGCTCCGGGTTCTATACCTACCTCATCGCCGCGAGCCTGATCGGCGGGAGGCTATCGATCTCCGACTTGAGCATCGGCGCGGTGCCCATCACCCTCTTGGCGCTCCTCCTGACCCTCTCGATGGTGCGCGGCCGCGTGGGGCAGGCGCGAATCGCGCGCGAGCGTCATTCCTTCACGGGAACCACGTCGCTGCTTCTGGCCGCGTGTTTCCTGATCGGCACGACCGTGCTCCTCGGCATCACGCGCGCCGCCGGGCTGAGCCTCGGCCGCGGCATGTGGCTTCTTGCGGGCGCGAGCGTCGTGCTTGGGCTCGTCGCGTTCACGATTTCAAACCGGCTCAGACGGCGCCTGCAGCGACTCCTCGATCCGGTGTGGTACGACCCGCGCGTGACGCGACGCGCCCTCGCCGCCCGCGTGGTCGCGCCGCTCGAGGAGGCAGCGACGATCGACGCATTGACGCGACTCATTCCAGCGAACGCTCGAGAGCTCGCGGGGGTCGAACCGGTCACGTTGTTTCTGGCGCACGTGGAGTCCGGCACGTTCCGCGCCTCGACGAGCACGATCTCACCGGAGCCGCGCGTGACGATCGGAATGCATGAGCCGCTCGCGATCGAACTGCGTCGCGCCCGTCGACCGATTCGTCTGCGCGGGCGCGCGGACGACTTGGAATACGTTTCGATCTACGTCGAGAACGGAGAACAGATCGCGGCGTGCGCCGCGGCGTGCGCGATCCCGCTCCTCGGAGAAGAGGACCTGATCGGATTCCTTCTCTGCGGTAACTCCGCCGGCGATACCCTGGTTCATCGCGAATCGATCGCGCTGTTGCATTTGGCATCGCGCCGCTATGCCGCACACATGGAGCGACTTTCCGGACATTTTGGTCACGGAGGCTGGACCACGGGCGAACCGGCGCCATAAGTTACGTGTATTAAATAAGTTATACTGATACTACCGCAGACGGATTACATGTGAAAATATTCGTTGACACACCTGTCCGCCGCAGCGTAAGATCTTCTCTGTTAAGCACGCAGCGCGCAATATTTTGAAAGCGCCAAAAAAGCCTGGTTGCCAAAATGTCACGTGCCGCGTAGACTTATCGCAATTGAACTAGCCGTGGGAACAGATCAAATGCGGCCGCAGTCAACCGTCTTGACCCGGAACAGGGAAGGGGAGAGGTACAACTTCTTGTCACGCTCCAGATCAGTTCTCGTGCTCGCTGCACTCATCGCGTGCGTGGCATGCGCGCCGGCCGCGATGGCAATCCCCGCTCTTCAGATCTACATCCCTGAGGCGACCTACGACACCAATCTCCAGACCTGGGTCATCACGGATAGCGACTTCGAGATTTGGGTCGTCGGAGACGTCGGGCACTACGGCGACATCCTCAACGTGGACCTGGCCGCGTCGTATTACGGGACTTCTGGGTCCGTGACGATCACGCCCAGCAATCCGCTCGACCCGATGCCGGTCGTGGATCTCTCTCCTGAACTCGACCGACCTGGCTATGAAGGCCTCTTGAATCACGAGGAGTACAAGAACGCCGACGGCCACATGTTCTGGACGCTCGGTGATTTCACGAGCACGGACGACGTGATTCAGAACTATCAGCCCGGGACGAACGACTTCGGAACGGGCGAGATCAAGAAGTACATGGTGCACGTCTCCGGCTACGAGGCCGTGCACTTCGATGCCTTCGACCACTACTTCACGGGCAGCGGCGCTCATCAGAAGGCCAACTACGTCACCGCGCCGTACTCGCATGACGGTACCGGCACGGGCGGCTCCGGTGG
>DATEND010000120.1:0-2314 GCA_035275245.1 Candidatus Eiseniibacteriota bacterium | reverse complement strand
CGCGAACGCGTCTGCGGGGCGTGCAGAAGCGGCCGTGAGCGCGACCACCAAGAAGACACATGAACCTCGCTTCATTTCATTCTCCCTTCCATCGACCGAGATCAGGGCCCGATTCGAACCGGTCCGCCGGCGACTTCGAGGCGGGCCGCCTTGTTGAGGAGTAGTGCTTCCGGATAGATCCCTCCCGCGATGCCGACCGTCGCGCCGGGCGGGATGTTCGACATCGCAGCCCCAACCGTTGCGAACGGCCCTCCCAAGGAGGTGCAGAGCGGGTGTCCTGTTGGGTTGGCGCATGCGGGCGAGCTGTTGTTCACGTGAAAGATGGCGATCTCGACCGCAATGCAAGCCTGGTCGAGGTTCGCGCGCTCCAGCCAGTTCCAGCCGAGATCGAGCGCCGACTGGCGGAGCGCATGAAAGAGATCCGCCCAGCCCGACGCGGGTGTCAGGATCGCGACGTTCGCGTGGTAGAAGAGGTCCGCGACGCGGCCGAGCCCGAGGGCGGAGACCGTTCGCCCGTTGAAGGTGCCCCCGTCCGCGAGCAGATAGGCCAGCTTGTTGCCCACTCCGCTGTTCGTGTGGACGCCCCCCTGATCGTTCTGGTTGTTTGGAAACGGGGGCGGCGGAAAATAGAGAGGGCTGTGGAGTCGGTCGGGCTGATTGTAGAGCGGTGGGTCGCTCATGCTCCGGAGCGTGAACAGCGGAAGCTCTTCTCCGATCAGCCACCGCCCATCGGGGCCGTCCAGGCCATGGCCATTCGTTAGATCGACGATCTCGCCGAAAATGTCCGAGAGCGACTCGTTCATCGCGCCGGATGCGTTCTGGTAGATGAGCCCGGACTCATTCTCGGTGACACCGTGCGTGTACTCATGGCCGACGAGGTCGTCAACCGCCCACCCTTCGCCGAAGAACGTGGCGCCGTCGCTCCACATCGCGTTGCTCCACGGGCAAATGACGCCCGGAGCGCAATAGCGCACGTTGGAGTAGATCGTGCCGCCCGCTCCGTCGATGGCGTCTCGGCCGTGGCGAAGGCCGTACCAAGCGTAGGTATAGCCGAGATCGTCGTAGCAGGCGTTCGCGTCGGGAATGGAGCTGGGCGGGCCGCCTTCCGACCGCACGAGGTTGACGTTTGCCGAACCCGAGTTCGCGGAGTCGTAGATCCGACGACTGAGCGCCCCGTAGGAGAGCGGGAAGGTTCGGACAATCGTTCGGTCGTTGGCGTCCACTAGGACGCGATTGCTTGCATCGGGCCGAGCCGGGTCACGAACCTCGACCACCCAAACGAGCCGCGTCGGGCCCTGCGCATCAAGGACCTCCGGCGCGAAGATCTCGAGACGAGGCGGGGTCGGCGCCCTAGGTTTGCTCCCCGCGAAGGCGGTTTCGGCCCATGTGACCGCGACCGCCTGAGCCTCGCCCGCCGAGATCGCCGGCTGGGTCGGCAAGCGGTCCAGCCCGGAAACGGTGGCGAGATCGGCGCTCACGAGGTCGCTTGCGCCGGCAGGGTCGACTCGCACCACGGCCTGGGACGCGAAGACGGGGATTCCCCGGTGCGTCTGCCGCAGGCGAACGTATTGTCTTCCGCGACTCTCGCGAACTTTGTGGATCTCGAAGTCCGCGCCGGCGCGGAGGCCGAGGGAAGGCATGCGTCCGTGAATGTGGCTCAGCGCCTGCGCGGCGGGATCGTTGGGGACCGCTCGCGCCGCGCTTCCCCAGCCCACCAACACCCACACGGCTAGGATCCGGGAAGCCAAACGCCGAATTCGTTGGGTCATGCTCTGTACAACGCAAGGTTTGGCTGCGGGGGGACACTCAAAGCGCTGCGGAACTACAGAGCCACGGGGTGCGGACTCGAGGGCAGCTCGATCTTGGATCGCAGAGCAAGGGGCGAGCGCCAAGGCGGGGCGGACCCGAAGTCGAATGCTTCCAGCACCAAAACTGGCGTGCCCCGTGCCAGGACCTTCCGGCCCTGTCGGTCCAATTGCCAACTTTCGCCCCAGTGATAGATCCACTGGGCGTCCCGCTCCAAGAGGCGAATGCAGGCGTGGCTGGCCGGCCTGCCCGGGAGCGCGTACTGATGAAAGGAAAGGCCTTTGTGATTCTCGAAGTTGTAGTACCAGCGAAGGTACCAGTTCCGATTCACCGTACTCCGTCGGCCCGAGGAGCGCCAATTGAGGTAGAACAGCCCCTCAGGCGTGCGCATCGTGCGGCGGCCGGAGCTGATAGGCCCCCACCGGATGAGGCGCCCACCCTCGTAGGCTCCGAACACTTGCCATTCCTTGTGCACGACAATTGCCTTCGGGTAGCGGGCGGCCCAGCG
>DATEND010000119.1:0-5714 GCA_035275245.1 Candidatus Eiseniibacteriota bacterium | reverse complement strand
CATCTTGACCCGGATCACGGCCGACACGCTGGAGTTCGACAACGTGCGCTCGCGGGTCTTCGCGACCGGCAACGTCCACGTCTTTCGCCAGAAGCTCCAGGCGGTCGCCGGCCGCGCCGAGTTCTACCGGACCGAGGAGCGGGCGCTCCTCGTGCGATCGCCCCGCGCGTGGGACCCGGAGGGATCGGCCAGCGGCGACACGCTCGACCTTCGATTCACCGGAAACCGGATCTCGTCGATCCAGGCGCGGCCGAACGCGAAGGTGGCGTACGAAGCGCTCCCCGATTCGGGCGGCCGCGGCGAGCGGACCCAGGCGAGCGGCGACACGATCACCCTCTTTCTCGAGAACGACGCGGCGCGGCGCGCGGTCATCGTCGGGCGCGCCTCGTCCTTCTACTGGCCCGCGTTCCTCGACTCGGCCAACGGCGGGCGAAACGCTTCGGCTGGCGACACGATCGTCGTGGAGTTCGAGGGCGGAAAGCCGGTCCGGGCGACCGTCATCGGGCGGGGCGACGGCCTCTACTATATGGCCGCGGAAGGGGACACGACCGGAGCCGAGGAGCGCGAGCGGATCCGATACAAGGGCAACCGGATCCTCTACGACGTGAACCGGCACACCGTGGACGTCGTGGGCGCGGCGGAGGTCGGCTACCGCGACATGCGCCTCCAAGCCACGCACGTCGAGTTCAACTCGCAGACCGAGAAGATGCGGGCCGTCGGCAGCCCCGTGCTCATGGACGGCGCGGACCGGATCACCGGCGAGACCATGACCTACGACCTGTCCATTCGCCGCGGCACCGTTCACTCCGGACGGACGAAGTACGAGCAGGGATACGTCACGGGGCGCCGCGTCCGCCGCATGTCGGACGACGTCCTGAACGTGGAGGACGGCACCTACACGACCTGCGACGAACTCGAGCCGCACTACCACTTCGGCTCGCACAAGATGAAGATCATGCTCCACGACAAGGTCGTGGCGAAGCCGATCATCTTCTACATCAAGAAGATTCCGGTCCTGGCACTGCCGTTCTACATCTTCCCGATCAAGTCGGGGCGCCACTCCGGCTTCCAACTGCCCCAGATCGAGTTCGGCTCGTCGGACGGCGGCGGGAAGTTCGTCCGCAATCTCGGCTACTACTGGGCGATCAACGACTACCTGGACGCCACGCTCTGGGGCGACTACTACCAGGGAGACCGATGGGTGGCGCACGGGCAGGGGCGGTACCACAAGCGCTACGGCTACCAGGGTCAGGTCTCCGGATCGTACGAGAATCGGTATTCGACTTCGGACCAACGATGGGACATCGTCGGGCGTCACTATCAGACGCTGGGCACGAACTTCTCGCTCACCGCACAGGCCAACCTCACCAACGCGAGTGACTACTACAAAGACCAGTTCCTGGGCCGGTCGGTGCTCCTCCGGGTCCAGCGGAACCTTCGATCCAGCGTCTCCCTGCAGAAGGGATGGAGCGGGGCGGCGGTCAATCTCGGCTTGATCCGCAATCAAGACCTTGATCCGGATCCGCGCGGGCTTCGCATTCAGCAGCAGGCGCCGACCGCGACGTTCTCGCTTTCGGCCCGTCCGATCGGGCGACCCGCGCGCGGCCGGGAGCCGGCCCGGCTGCCTCTCTTTGCCACCACCGTGTACTCCTACCGCGCGACGCTCCTCTCGCAGCGGAACACCTTCGTGAACGCCTACAACGACTCGGTCGCGCAGCGCGACTCGCTGATCGACGCTCGCACCGGCATGCGGCACGACGTGACCCTGACTGACGTCCGAAGCGTCGGGACATTCCGCGTGAGCCCCAACATCAACCTGAGGGGCATCTACTACAGCCGGGACGCCTCCGGCGACCGAAACCGCTTCGGGGCGTCCTGGTCCGCCGGGATCGGGGTGAACACCTCGATCTACGGAACGCTCCACCGTTCTCTTGGCCCGCTCCGCGCGCTGCGTCACGTCATCACGCCGGCCGTTTCGTACGCCTATCAGCCGGAGATTCGGAACCTCACCTTTCCGGACACCGGAGAGGTGCGACGCGCGCGTTTCACCGGGATCGAAGGCATCGGGCTCACGTCGTTCGAGCAACGCGCGATGAATTTCAGTCTCCGAAACGACATTCACGTCAAGGTGGGCTCGGCGGACCGCCCGAAGACGATCAACAACCTGATCCAGCTCGCGACCTCGGGCTCCTACGACTTCCTGGCCAAGCGGGCGAACCGAAAGCCTCTGTCGGATTTGAATTCGTCGCTCCGAATCCACCCGATCGAGCGAAGCGACTTCGATTTCTCGTTCACGCACAATCCCTACGACGGGAAGATGCTCAATTTCGGCGCCTCGACCGGGTTCACGCTCCAGGGCCAGACCCCCGCCGCGGCAGAGGGCGAATTCCACGAGGAGCCGGGGGCCGACGCGGTGCGCCAGGGCAACTACCTGAGCCCGTCGGGCGGGCTCACGCCCTCGGGGCTCCCCTGGAACGTGAGCGTCTCGGTCGGATACAACGGAAGTCGGGCCCGCATCCTGGGGGGCGGCTACACCGAATGGCAATCGAGCGCGCGCATGAACGGGTCGCTCGGGCTAAACCTCTCCAAGAACTGGCGATTCGACTACGCCGCCCAATACGACATGCGCCACCGGGACCTCGTGTCCCAGAACTTCACGCTCAAGCGCGAGATGCACTGCTGGGAGGCGCAGTTCACAAGGAGCATCTCCGGCGACATCTCGGAGTTCTACTTCAAGATCAACGTCAAGCTTCTCCCCGAGGTCTACTACGAGCAAGGATCGCGCGGTCTGCGCGGCTTCGGGGGGATCGACCGGCTCTATTGAAAGCGGTGTCGCGATTCCCCGCACCGGTGCTGGATTCCATTTGACACCCCCTGGGACGCGGCGTAACGTGGCGCGCATTCCCCACGAAAGGAGGTGAATTCGAATGAACAAAACCGAACTCGTCGCATACGTGTCCAAGAAGGCGGAGTTGTCTTCCCGCCAGGCGCGTGCGGTCATCGACACCATCTTCTCTCCTGGGAAAGAGGGCGTCATCGCGGCAGCGCTCATGTCGGGAAAGAAAGTTCAGATCACTGGATTCGGCACCTTCGAAACTCGCAAACGGAAGGCGCGCGAAGGGCGGAACCCACAGACCGGCGAACGCATCAAGATCGCCGCATCCCGCTTCCCGGCATTCCACGCCGGCAAGGCGCTCAAGGATCGGGTCAAGAAGTAGCCCCCCCAAATCGACTTCGGCTTTGGTAGCGGGGCGGGAGACGAACTCCCGCCCCGTCGCTTTTTGCCGGAAATCTCCGGCCCGGATTGCGGCGCGCAGCGGCGGCGGGGGCTCCGGGATCGAACTATTTGAACCTCCGCCTCATTGCGGGGTATAGTTTTCCGACGAATCGCCGATTCTTCGCCGAAAGGAGGTGGTCGGGGCTGTTTCGCTTTCGTTTCCTGGTCTTTCTGCTTGCCGCGCTTGGACTTGCAAGCGCGTCGCTCCAAGGCAAGAGCGCTCCCACGGACATCCTGATTCAGAGCACGACGGACGTCTATTGCGAGCTCGCGCCCTGTGGCTGACACGCGCACCCGCTCGGCGGCCTCGCCCGGAGGGCGAGCCAACTCAGAGTAGGTAGCCTCAAGTTCCCCAACCACTTCATGGTGGACGCAGGGGATTACTTTGGCATCGGCGGAGAGCAGGACTCGCTGAAGTCCGCGTTCATCGTCGAGGCCATGGACCGGCTCGGCTACGACGTGGTGACCATCGGGGAGCGGGAGCTCAACTTCGGCCAGCAGTTCCTCCTCGACGCCTTCAAGAAGACGAAGATGGACTTGGTCTCGGCCAACCTCGTCTATGCCGATACGAAAAAGCCGTTCGTGAAGCCGTACGTGATCCGGAAAGCGGGATCGACGCGGATCGCATTCTTCGGGCTCATGGGCGCGCAGCTCAAGTTCCGGACGCGCCCGGGCGAGAAGGAACTCGTGGCCCTCGATCCGGTTCAGACCGCGAAGTCGCTCATCCCCGAGATGCGAAAGAAGGCCGACGTCATCGTGCTTCTCTCGCACCTGGGGCTGACGGAGGGGCAGAAGCTCACGCTCGAGGCGCCGGGCATCGACGTCATGGTGTTCGGTCACCAGGTCGGCCTCTCGAAGCAGGTCGTGACCACGCAGAACGTCATCAACGTGCGGGGCGGCGAGCGCGGCCAGCACATTCCGGCGATTCACCTGGTGGTCGAGGACGGGAAGATCTCGTCGTACGACGGCGACGTGGTGACGCTCGACGATAAGGTCCCGGCCGACGAGGTGATGGGACGTCTCGTCGACACGTTCAGCGACGAGTTGAACCGGCGCTTCGCGGAGAAGAACGCCGCCCAGGCGGGACAGGCCGCCGCGACGACCCAGGCCGGCGCCACGGGCGACCACTACCTGGGCGAGAAGAACTGCCGGCGGTGCCATGAAGTCGAGTACCAGATGTACACCAAGCAGCAGCACGCCCACGCGTTCGCCACGCTGGAGAAGAACCAGCGGGACGCGACGCCGGAGTGTCTGCCCTGCCACGTGGTCGGCATGAATCAGCCCGGCGGCTTCGTCTCGAAGCCGCAGACGCCCGATCTCGTGAACGTCCAGTGCGAGAACTGCCATGGTATGGGAACGAAACATCCTGAGCCGGGATCCATCGCCGGCCCCGACGTCTGCATCACCTGCCACACCCACGAGCAGAGCCCGAATTTCAACTACGACGAGGCGGTGGCGAAGATCGTCCACTGGGAGTAAGCCGACGCGTCGGCCCGACTCCACGTTTTCCAGATGCCTGCTTCTCGCCGCGGCCTTGTGTTTGGCCCTGCCGGCCCGGTCCGACGCGCAGACGCTCAAGCTCCGCTCCCTCAAGATCTACCCATCCGACGTCGTCGGCCCGTGGGTGACCTACAAGGTCCGCACGCAGAGCGGGGGCCGCGCGGTGCGCGAGTTCACGCAACGCGTCGCGATCGTGGGACGCGAGGAAACCGGATCGGGGACGGCCTATTGGGTGGAGCTCAAGACCTCCGACCCGACGCGCGGCGCGCGGATCGAGCGCGGTCTCTTCGCGGAGCGCGGGGGATCGAGCCCCGACTCGGCCGGACTCGATCCCGGGCCCGCCGATTCCCCGGTCGATTCGCTGCCGTTCCCGGGAGAGGTGAAGGCGCTCCGATTGATCCGATATCAGGTGCTGACGTCGGACAAGAAGCTCTACGAATATCCGGTCCAATCGGCGACGGCCGCGCGCGCGGGCGGCGACGTCTCCACGTTCGAGCTCTTCGAGTTCGACGCGAGCCTGAAGCCGGTTCGACGATTCGACGGACCGGACACGCTCCGCATCGGACGGCGCGTCGTGCCCGCGGTGGTTGAGCGCATTTTTCGCGCCGGCAGCGATGACTGGGCGGACCAGAGCGAGGGGGGCAGCGTGTCGCGCCTCGTCCTCGCGCAGTCCTACTGGCGGAACGCCGCGGTGCCGATCACCGGCTTCGCACGCTCGGTCTTTCGCGTGACGAAGGTGCGCATTCCGGCCCCCGCGGACTCGTCCGGCAAGCCGATCCTGACCGCGCCGCCCGACTCCGCGGCGCTCTCCGCGGCCGCCGCGGCCGCCGACTTGGGCCAGGCGCCGGTTCTCTCCTCGACCGAGCTGCTCCTCGTAATAGTCGAGGATGGCCGATTCCGGGGCGAGCTTGAGGCGGAGCAGCACTTCGCGAAGGGA
>DATEND010000118.1:0-4974 GCA_035275245.1 Candidatus Eiseniibacteriota bacterium | reverse complement strand
ACATCCCGCTCGAGGATCTGGCGGAGGACGGACGCGGCGTTGCGTACGAGGACGAGGACGACAAGACCGCGAGCGGCCCCGGGATCCCATGGCCCGAGGGCGACGACGTCGCGGAGGACCCGCCTCCGGTCGGGTCGGCCGCGCCTGAAGGGAGCGAGACCGTCGCCGCGCTGGAGCGTTCCGACGATTGGGCGCCCGCGATCGTGGTGGCCACGCAGTGGGACGAGTCGGCCGGCGTGGAATTCCTCCTCAACGACACGGAGATCGCACAACTCCAGAAGGAAATCGAGCACGAAGAAGCGCGCCCTCTCGGCGATGAGGTCTTGGAGATCGTCGCCGTGATCCTCGAGTCCGAAACCGAGCCCGCGGGATTCCTCGAGTCGGCCGTGGCCTTCCAGCGTTTCATCGAGCTCGCGATCGAGGAGGCGGACTTGGTGCGCGCCAACGCCCTGCTCGCGCGCTTGAAGTCGATCGCGGCACGGAAGGCCGAGCAGCGTGCCGAGTTCGTCGGGCTGGCGGAGCAGGTGATCCGCGAGATCGGACGGCCGTCCTTCCTGGGGCAGGCGGCGCCGACCTTGAACGGCCACCCCGAGATCGAGCCGGCCATCCTCACGAACTTCCTGGTCCAGCTCGGCTCGAGCTCGGCGCCCGCCATCTGCGACCTCCTGGGACAGGTGAACCACGTGAAGCACCGCCGCGCCCTCTGCGAGGCGCTGGCCATCTCGTGCAAGGACGACGTCGAGGTCCTGATCCAGCGCTTGAACGACTCGCGCTGGTACGTCATCCGGAACATCGTGTTCGTGCTTGGCCGGATCGCGCACCAGGGTGTCGAGCGGGCGCTGGACCGGGCGCTCCATCACGAGGACGTTCGCGTTCGCCGCGAGGCGGTGCGGGCTTTGGGCAAGATCGAAAGCCCGACGAGCCGCGCCTATCTCATCTCGGCGTTCCGGGACCCGGACGCCGGCGTGCGCGTGCAGGCCGCGATGACCCTCGCCGCGAAGCGCGACGACCGCGCGGCGCAAAGCATTCTCGGCGTCCTTTCGGCCCCGGAGTTCGCGAAGCGCGATTCGAACGAGCGCCTGGCGTTCTTCGAGGCGCTCGGCCGTTCCGGCTCCGACGCGCTCGTGCCGAAGCTCGATGCGATGCTCTCCCGCGGAGGGCTCTTCCGCTCGGGGAGTGAAGAGGAGCGATACCACGCCGCGATCGCGCTGGCCTGGCTCGGCAGTCCCGCGGCGCTCGCGGTCCTGAATCGCGAGGTGGGCAGCAAGCGCGACTTCGTCCGGAAGGCCGTCGAGGCCGCGCTCACGACGGTTCGAAACGCCGCGTCCACGACCAAGACCAGCAGTTCCGCCGACCTCGAGTCGGATACGCCGGGCGGCGGCGACGCGGCACGGTCCGAGGAGGAGGCGGTATGAAGACCGGCGATCGTCAGACGGCTCCGCCGAACGCCAAAAAGGCCGAAGACGCGTCCACGCGGTCCATGATCCAGGGCCGCGGGCTGGCCATCCACCTCTGCGTCCTGCTCAAGACGGCGCGTGTGCACGACGTCGGCAACGTCGCGTTCCAGGGCCCGCTGACCAACTTCATCGAGACGATCGACCAGATGTGGACCGCCGAAGGCGACTTCAAGATCCAAGCGATCGGCGACTTCCTCTACCTGAACCACCAGCGGCTCCGCGTGGACGCCTCGTCCTATCCGTCGTACCAGTACTTGATCGACGAGTTTAGGGCGCGCGGGATCTCGGGATTCGTCTTCACGGGCAAGCTCACGCCGCCGGAGGTGAAGAAGTTCGTGCGCCTCTTCCTCGACGTGGACGTGAAGTCGGCCGACCCGTTCGAGGAATTCTCCACGGCGCTGACGAAGCTCTCGGTGCAGCGAATCGTCCCGCTCCGGACGGTCGTGCCGCAGAGTGGGAAAATCGACGTGGAGGAGGCGCGGGACAGCCGCAAGGTCGCGAAGCGGACCTTCTATCGCGCGATCGAATCGGCCCGGACGGTGATGCTGAGCGCGCGCGACCGGCGCCCGATCGATCTTCGGAAGGCGAAGCGCGCGGTGCAGGGGATCGTGGACCTGATCCTGAACGAGGAGTTTTCCTTGTTCGGGCTGACGGCGATCAAGAACCACGACGAATACACGTTCCAGCACTGCGTCAACGTGTCAATTTTGTCGATTGCACTCGGCCAGCGGCTCGGATTGTCCAAGAAGCTCCTGGGCGAGCTGGGCGTCGCCGCTATTCTCCATGATCTAGGCAAGGCGACCATTCCGCCGTGGGTCCTGAACAAGCCGGGCAAGCTCTCCGCCGAGGAGTGGACGATGATGACGGATCATCCCGTCCAGGGCGTGAAGATGCTCGCAAAGATGAAGGGACTGAACGAGCTCTCGCTCCGCGCGATGGTCGTGGCGTTCGAGCATCACCTGAATTTCGACGGCAGCGGCTACCCGAAGATCGGCCAGAATCTGAAGCAGACTTTGTTCGGCCGGATCGTGGCCATCGCCGACTGCTTCGACGCGATGACCGCGCACCGCGCCTACCGGAAGAGCCCGTTCACGCCCTACGAGGCGCTCCACCAGATGCTGGCGCAGAACCGCGAGAAGTTCGACCCGCTCCTGATCAAGGCGTTCATCAACACGGTCGGGATGTATCCCGCGGGAACGGTCGTGTTGCTGGACACGAACGAGATCGCGGTCGTCGCGACCCACAACGCCCGGGACATCTTCCGCCCCAAGGTGAAGATCCTGGCCGACAAGGACCGGAAGAAGGTGGAAGGCGCGATCGTGGACTTGAGCGCCAAGGACGAGCAGACGGGCGACTACGCCGCCACCATCGTCAGCGCCCTGAATCCGGACGAATACGAGATCAACCTCGCCGAGGCGCTGGCGTAGTCTAAGTAAGCTGCGGTAGACAAGCCCGGCTCTCGTCCACTCTCTCTCCGCCCCGCCTGTCCCTTGGAAATCCGACCAGAATAGCTACGTTTGAGACAGAGAAAGTGCAAGCTGCGACGGGGGGGTGGGTCGTGCTACAACACGAAGCGGCTCCGTGTTCTTACACAACATCGTAGACAACCGGCAGGAGGTGAAAGCAGTGCGGGTTGAACTGTCCCGATTCCGCGTGCTCCCGGGCAAATCGGCCCGAGTGGACGAATGGCTCCGATGCCTGAACGACCGCATGGACGAGGTCCTCCAGACGTTGGAACGCGAGCAGATGAAGATCGAGGTTGTCTTCAGGGAGCGAATAGGTACGGAGGAGTACCTTTATTGGTTTTCCGTCCAGGACGAAGATGGAGAAGACATCGGGACCTCTCCGTTCGAAGTCGATGCGATCCACTCCGCATTCTTCGACGAGTGCCTAGATCACACCGACCACTGCCGCCGCGACGCCTTGCCTCAGGTAGTCATGGTGCCTGCGGTGGTGGCGAAAGCAATGCAGTGGGAAAATCCACGGGCGGCGTCGGGGAAGTTCGAGCGACTTGAGGTCATCATCAGGCCACGGGCGTGGGCTGATCCAAAGGCGTCCTAGAAAGAGCTGCGTCCCGAGCGAGGAGCGCATACGAGACAAGATCCACATGCACCCCGTTCAGTAGGCTGGCTTCCGCGTGGATCCCCTCCTGGCGGAATCCCAGCCGCTCAGGGACGCCCCTGCTACGACTGTTGTCGGTGGCGCACCGAATGACGACCCGATGCAGCTTTAACTCTTCAAACCCATAGGCGATCATGCTTCGACACGCCTTTGTTACGTACCCACGCCCCTCCGCACCCCGCACCAGCCAGTACCCGATCTCCCCGGTCTCATTGGGCCGTGTGTCGTGGAGTCCGACTCCGCCGACGATGTTGCCGTCCGCCCAAATCCCAACAGTCGTGCTTGTTCCCTCGGCGAACTGCCGGAGGGTTTTCTTGATGTAGTTCATCGTGTCTAGTTCGCACTTCGTGGGGTCGACCCACGGAAGCCAGCGGCGAAGGTGCTCGCGATTCGCGTCAATCTTCGCGAAAAGGCTAGGTGCATGAATCGGGCGGAAGAGTTCTATCCAAAGACCGCTTTCGATCTCGTGTCGAAACATTGGCCCTCCTTCGAAGCCGAGCCGAGGGTGGCGCCCCTAGAAACTGGGTGGAACTGGAAGCTACCGCGTAACGGCGACGGTGCGGCTTTGACGCTGTCCTAGCGCCTCAATCGTCACGATGTACATGCCGTCGTTAACGATGGCCCCTGCAGTGTCTCGCCCATCCCAGCGAACAACATTCGCCCCCCCGGACAAGGGCACTCCATCCAGAATCTTCCGGACGGGCCTGCCAGCAAGGTTGTAAACCACGGCCCGGACCGGCGCGCCCCGGCCGAGGCTGAAGGCGATGGATAAGTCGCTTCTTGGGGATCCTCGCGTGGGCGAGAATACGCGAGGAGAGAAAGAGAGCTTGGAGAGACCCGCGCCGGTAACAAGCGCTTCAGGCTGCGTGAATACCGCGTACGTCCCTTCGGCCGCTAGTGGGATCTGTAGCCTCCCTGCTGCGGCTGCCGGTGATCCGCCCAGTGGTTTCCACCCGGCCGCCGGGTCGAGGTAGTAGATGGCCCGGGAAACGCCAGAGGCTGCCGATAGGTCAAATTCCATGTCAAGCACGCCCGTCTTCTTCGGGTCGGTCTCTGCTGTCCACGCGATATCCCAGCCCTCGGAAAGAGCGCGCACACCCGGAGCGATCGAGTCCGCCGGAGGAACGGAGGCGGAACGAATGTCCACACGTGCATCGGAATTGAACATGCCAGGAGGAAAGTAGACGCGAACTTCAGCATGAGTTGAGTAGACATCGCCTCCCGTTCGGGAATAGATAGTCTCCGGCGCCGTCTGGGCCACAAATGGTGATGCGTTATCAAGGACAAAGCGAGAGGTCGCGGTGCCAGAAACTCCGAGTGCATTTGTAACGACAAGGCGAATCTCATACTCGCCGTCCGACCATCCAGGTGCTGGGACGCTATCGATTTTGGCTGC
>DATEND010000117.1:0-10833 GCA_035275245.1 Candidatus Eiseniibacteriota bacterium | reverse complement strand
CCTCGGCGAGCCCGAGCGCCGCGCGATGCCGCGTGCCGAGAAGGGGCGAGAGCCCGGCGGTCTGCGAGAGCGGTAGGATGCACCCCGCGGCGATGATCTGATCGCCGCGGATCACGACCGCGCCGTCGTGAAGCGGCGAGTGGGGCGTGAAGATGGTCTCGAGTAGCTCCGCGGTCACGCTGGCGTCCAGGCGCGTCCCCGTCTCGACGTAGTTTCGAAGGCCCATGTCGCGCTCGAAGACGATGATGGCGCCGCGGCGTTCCTTCGACATCTCTTCCACCGCCTTGATCGCCTCGCTCACCACTCCGAATTCCTCGACCCGGATCAGCGCCCGCACCAGGCGGTTCTGTCCGATGTGGGTCAGGAGCGCGCGCAGCTCGGGCTGGAACAGGATGACGAAGAGGATCACCCACACGGTCCGGAGGCTGCCGATGATCCAGTTGAGCGCGTTCAGGCGGAACCACTGCGCAACGATGGACAGGAAAACGATCAGGATCAGCCCCACGAACATCTGCGAGGCGCGCGTTCCCTTGATCATCGCGAACAGCCGATAGAACAGGAACGCCACGATCAGGATGTCGATGGCGTCGAGAAGGAACTGCGGCTTGAGCTCGATCATCCTCGGGTCGGTTGAGGCGTCTTCGGCGCCAGGTCAGGGTGGAGGAGCGCTTCCGCCGCGCGAACCGCGTCGGCCGTTTCCCGGACGTCGTGCGTCCGCACGATGCGCGCGCCCAGGGCGATCGCCGCGATCGTGACGCCCAGTCCGGCCGCGAGCCGTGCTTCGACGGCGCGGCCGGTCAAGGCGCCTAGAAACGATTTCCGCGACACTCCGATGTAAACGGGGCGGCCCAGTCGGGTCAAGCGCGGAAGTCCGCGAAGCGCCGCGATACTCTGCTCCGCGCGCTTCGAGAAGCCGATGCCCGGGTCGAGCGCGATCCTTCGCTCCGGAACGCCCCGCTCCACGGCCACGCGCATCTGACGCCCGAGGAACTCGGCCACCTCGTCCGCGACGTCGCCGTACTCGCGCGGCTCGTGGAAGCGGCCCGGGCCGCCCTCGGCGTGCATCAAGACCAGGCCGGCGCCCGCGCGCGCCACATGGTCCGCGATTGCCGGCTCGTGCGTCAGGCCGCTCACGTCGTTCACGATCGCGGCACCCTGGTCCAGGGCCCGGCGGGCGGTCTCGGCGTGGGAGGTGTCGATCGAGAGCGGAACGGGAAGACGCGCGACCAACGCGGAGACGACCGGCTCGAGGCGGAGCCACTCTTCCTCGGCCGTGAGGGGCGCTCCGGCGCCGGGTCGGGTGCTCTCGGCACCCAGATCCACGGCGTCCGCCCCTTCCGCGACCATGGCTTCGGCGCGGGCGATCGCGGCCTCGGGCGCCGCGTAGCGGCCGCCGTCGTAGAACGAATCGGGCGTGACGTTCAGGATTCCGACCACGCGAACCCGCTCGCTCAAGTTCCACGAGCCGCCTCGGTAGTCGAAGATCATGGTGTGGGGACTAGGCCGGGCCGGGGCTCTCGCTGGGGCGGAGGCCCGGCGTCGGGGCCGGCGACTTCCTGGCGCCGCTCTCCGGCGCGTGCGCCTCTCCCGGCGCGAGCCCTCCGTGGTCGCTGCTTCGCGGCAACGGATCGAGCTTCTGGCCCTTGAGCAGCTTCTCGAGGTCCTCGCCGTCCAGGCTCTCGCGCTCCAGAAGCGCCAGCGCGATGACGTGCAGCTTGTCCAGGTTGTCGGAGAGGAGCTGCTTCGCCTTGTTGTACGCGCCCTCGACGAGGCTTCGAACCTCCTCGTCGATCATGATCGCGGTCTTCTCGCTGTAGTCGCGGCTCTGGGAGATCTCCTTGCCGAGGAATACGTACTCCTCGCGGCTTCCGAACGTGAGCGGGCCCAAGCGCTCGCTCATGCCCCACTCGCAGACCATGCGGCGGGCGATGAGGGTAGCGCGGCGGATGTCGTCCGACGCGCCGGTCGTGAAGTGGTTCAAAACGAGCTGCTCGGCCGCGCGTCCGCCCATCAGATGCGTGAGCATCCGCGTCCAGTATTCGCGCGAGAAGGAGTGCCGCTCCTCCTCCGGGAGGTAGGCCGTCAAGCCAAGCGCGCGCCCGCGCGGGATGATCGTGACCTTGTGCACGCGATCGCTCCCGGGCTGGAGCCAGGCCACGAGCGCGTGGCCCGCCTCGTGGAACGACGTGCTCTTCTTCTCCTCGTCGGAGATCACGAGGCTCCGGCGCTCGGCGCCCATCATCACCTTGTCCTTCGCGTCCTCGAAGTCCTCGGGGCTGACCCGCTTCCGATTCCGCCGCGCGGCGAGGAGCGCTGCCTCGTTCACCAGATTCGCGAGGTCGGCGCCGACCATGCCGGGCGTGCCCTTCGCCAAGGTCGTGAGGTTCACGTCCTCGCCGACCGGGATGTTCCGGACGTGGACGCGCAGAATTCCTTCGCGCCCGCGCATGTCGGGCACGTCGACCACGATCTGGCGATCGAAGCGGCCCGGGCGAAGGAGCGCCGGGTCGAGCACGTCCGGCCGGTTCGTCGCCGCGATCAGGATGACGCCGTCATTCGATTCGAAACCGTCCATCTCCACGAGGAGCTGGTTCAGCGTCTGCTCGCGCTCGTCGTGACCGCCGCCGAGGCCAGCGCCGCGATGGCGTCCGACCGCGTCGATCTCGTCGATGAAGATGATGCACGGCGCGTTCCGCTTTCCCTGATCGAAGAGGTCACGCACACGCGAGGCGCCCACGCCGACGAACATCTCGACGAAGTCCGAGCCCGAGAGCGAGAAGAAGGGGACGCCCGCCTCACCGGCCACCGCGCGCGCGAGGAGCGTCTTGCCCGTGCCCGGAGGGCCGAGAAGAAGCGCGCCCTTCGGGATCCGGCCGCCGAGTCGCTGGAATTTCTTCGGGTCGCGGAGGAATTCGATGATCTCCTCGAGCTCCTGCTTCGCTTCGTCGGCGCCCGCTACGTCCTTGAACGTGACCTTGGTGGCCGATTCGAGCGCGACCTTGGGGCGGCTCTTGCCGAACTTCATCGCGTTGGCGCCGCCCGACTGCATCTGGCGGAGCATGACCATCCAGAGAACGAAGATCGCGAGGATCGGAATGTACGAGAGAAGGATGCCCCACCAGTTCAACCCCGACGGCTTGGAGTTGACGGTCACTCCTGGATCCTTGGCGAGGATCGCGCGGCCCAGGTCCTTGTCCTCGGCGGGGAGATAGACCTTGAAGTAGACGTAGGATGTCGGACGTCCGTCGACGTGCGTGAGCTGGCTCTGCTTGAGCTCGCCCGTGACCTCGCGCTCGACGATGGTGGCGGCCTTGATGTTCGCCGTCTCGACCTGCGCCAGGAACTCGGAGTAGGGAATCTCGTGCGTCTTCGCCTTGATCTCTCCGTAGATCTGGACGAAGACGAGCACCGCCAACACGAGAATCACCCAGAGCAGGGCCGTCCGAAGCGGCTTCGCCGGACCGAAGGAGGACGGCTTCCGCTGCGGCGGACGCGGCGGAGCGGGCGGACGCTTGCGTGGTGTCTTGTCGGATTGCTTGCGGGCCACGGGGCGCGCGTCGCGATTAGGATTCACGTGGGTTCCTCGTTCCGAAGTGCGATTTCACGTCGTAGAGAGTCCTTTCTCTGATCGGCACGAGTGCCGCGTCTCTCAAGTGTTGGATGGCGTTTCGAGCGTCGCCGGTTCCCGGAACCGGCGCGCCAGCACGATCCGGCCCCGCTCTCGCCTCGCGACCATGCCGTGGGGGAGGTCGATGGACCGGCCGCTGCTCTGCGTGACGAGGGAGAGGAGGGCGTCGAGGTGAGCCCAAGTGAAGTCTCGGATGGCCCCGTTCAGCTCCTGCAAGGCGCAGCGGAAAACGTACGTCCGCAATAGTTTAGGGTAGTCGAGGAGCCGGGCCGCGGCAAGAATGATTTTCCCCTCGTCACGCTCCACGACCGATGCTTCAAGGTGCCGCCTCGCTTCGACTTCGAGATATTCGTCCGCCTCCCGAAAGAGATCCGCCTGACGTAGGAGCGCCTTCCGTACCCCAGCGCTCACGCCCGCCTCCAATCGAGGCAGGATCTCATGCCGGATCTTGTTTCGCGCCGGGCGGAGGCTTTGGTTGGTCGCGTCCATGCGGTGTTGAACCCCGTGGCGTTGCAAATAGTCGATCACTTGTTCGCGCGTCACGTCGAGGAATGGCCGCACGACCGCGACCCCATGCACGCGCCCCTTCGACGGCATCCCCCCGAGGCCGCGGAGACCCGAGCCGCGCGCCATGCGAAAGAGCACGGTCTCGGCCTGGTCGTCGGCGTTGTGCGCGGTGGCCGTGCACGAAGCGTCGGCGCGCTCGGCGAGCGAGACCAACGCCGCGTACCGCGCTCGGCGAAGCGCATCCTCGGACGCCGCCGCGCTTGGCGCGAGCGTCACCTCGAAGAAAGGCACGCCCCACGTCGCCGCACGGTCGCGCACGAATGTCGCGTCGGCGTCGGCGTCCGCGCCGCGAAGCCCGTGATTCACGTGCGCCACGGCCAGCGATTCCGGGCGGCCCACTCGCGCACGCTCCGCGACGAGGAAGTGGAGGAGCGCGATCGAGTCGGCGCCTCCCGAGACGGCCACGAGGACCGTTCCGTGCTCCGGAACGAGCGAATCGGCCTCGATCCGGCGCCGCGCGGCCGCCTCGAGCGTAGCGTCGCGCGGATTCGGGCGTGCGGTTCGGGCCGGTGTCTTCGGTCGCTGCTTTCGGAGCGTCATGGGACGGGTCCCGGGGCTTCGGTCGGGGAGGCCTTCGCGGTCGAGCGAGGGTCGTAACATGGTGGCGGCGCAGGGATTCGAACCCCGGACCAAGGGATTATGATTCCCCTGCTCTACCGCTGAGCTACACCGCCACCGGACGAACGACTCTAGGCGGCGAGTGGGGGACTGTCAAGCCGCGCGCCGGCCCCGTTGACAAGCGCCGGGCTCGATCCGTACACTCGGCTGCTACCACGTCCATTGGCCGGCAAGACGGGGACCCCGCCCGTCACCCTAAGGAGAACTCCAAACCTCATGTCACGTAATCTCGTGGGGGGGATTGCCACCCTCCTCCTCTTGGCCATCGCCGTCCCATCCAACGCTTCAGACTTGGTCGGATCGGGCGGCGTCGGATTCCGAGGGGGGAGCCTTCTGTTTCTGCAAGACGAGGACATCAAAGAAGACGCGAGCCCCCGGCTCTCGGGGAACCTGGTCTTCACCTACGTATACAGCGACCATCTCGATTTGGATCTGTCCGTCGGGTACGCATGGAACCGGCTGGGCGACGAC
Source organism: Candidatus Eiseniibacteriota bacterium (assembly GCA_035275245.1). Taxonomy (GTDB): domain Bacteria; phylum Eisenbacteria; class RBG-16-71-46; order SZUA-252; family SZUA-252; genus DASQJL01. The sequence goes on along the minus strand of DATEND010000117.1, from coordinate 5,549 downwards.
GAGGACTTCTGGCTCGCCAGCGTGGTGCCGCTGACGCTCGGCGCCCGCTATCTGACGTTCGACGGAAGGAAGTACCGACCCTATATCGGTGCCGGCGCGGGCATGTATATCTGGGCGGTTCAATCGAAGGACCTGGGCGCGGCGAAGGATCCGGTCACGTTCGAGCGGCTTCGCCGGGCGGACCTGGGCTTCTACGGCCAAGCCGGCGTGGAACGCCAGATGTCGAAGCACATCGTGACCAACGCCGACTTGAGCTATCACTACATCATGGCCGAGAACACGGAAGATTTTCCGACCGCGTTCAACGGCAATAAGGGGTATGTTCAAGCACGGGTCGGAGTCACCTTTTTCTTCAGCCTAAGCGAGCGGATCGATTCGGGATTCCCGGAGTAGCGGCATGAAGACCTTCGCGGCCCCAGGCGACGCCGGACAGAAATTCGCGGCCTCACCGCCGCAGGAATCCGCCCTGCCCCGCGTCTCCGCCGAACCCGCGCTGACCTTCGACGATGTGCTCCTGCTTCCCGGCTACTCCGAAGTGCATCCTCGCGACGTCGACACCTCGACGCTCCTGACCCGCGAAATCACGCTCAACACGCCGGTGGTCTCGGCCGCCATGGACACGGTCACCGAGAGCGCTCTTGCGATCGCGATGGCGCGCGAGGGTGGGCTCGGCATCATCCACAAGAACCTCCCGATCCTCGAGCAGGTCGAGGAAGTGGATCGGGTCAAGCGCTCCGAGAGCGGCATGATCGTCAACCCGATCACGCTGCCGCCCGACGTCCCGATCGCCCGCGCCCTCGAGCTGATGGAGAAGTTCCGGATCTCGGGCGTCCCGATCACGGAGGGGAAGCGCCTGGTCGGAATCCTGACGAACCGCGACCTGCGCTTCGTGTCGAGCCCCGACTTGAAAGTAAAAGACGCCATGACGCGCGAGAACCTGGTCACCGCGCCGGTCGGCACCACGCTCGAGGAGGCGGAGCGGATCCTCCACCAGCACCGGATCGAGAAGCTCCCGGTCGTCGACGATCAATTCAACCTGCGCGGCCTCATCACCGTGAAAGATATCCAGAAGCGAATCCGCTATCCGCGCGCGTGCAAGGATCACCTGGGCCGGCTCCGCGTGGGCGCCGCGGTGGGCGTGGGCCAGGATGCGCGCGACCGCGTGGCCGAGTTGGTGAAGGCGGGCGTGGACGTCGTGGTGATCGACAGCGCGCACGGCCACTCGAAAGCGGTGCTCGAGACGACCCGCGCCGTGAAGGGCGCGCACCCCAATCTCCAGCTCATCGTGGGCAACGTGGCTACGGGCGACGCGACCCGCGATTTGATCCGGGCCGGCGCCGACTGCGTGAAGGTCGGCATGGGCCCCGGCTCCGCCTGCACGACACGCGTCGTGGCCGGCGTCGGCGTGCCGCAGATCAGCGCGGTCTTCGAATGCGCGAACGAGGCGGCGAAGGCCACCGTGCCGATCATCGCGGACGGCGGCGTCAAGTACTCGGGCGACCTCGTGAAGGCCCTGGCCGCTGGCGCCCACTCCGTCATGCTGGGGAACCTGCTCGCCGGCACCGAAGAGAGCCCGGGCGAGACGCTCCTCCTCGAGGGGCGGACGTACAAGGTCTACCGCGGGATGGGCTCGCTTTCGGCCATGTCGAGCGGACGCGGCGATCGCTACTTCCAGGAGGGCGTGAAGGATTTGAAGAAGCTCGTCGCCGAGGGAATCGAGGCGCGCGTGCCCTACAAGGGCCCCGTCTCGAACGTGATCTATCAGCTGATCGGCGGTCTTCGCGCGGGAATGGGCTACTGCGGCGTGGCGACCATCGAGGAACTCCGCACCAAGTCGCGCTTCGTCCGCATCACCCACGCCGGGCTCCGCGAGAGCCACCCGCACGACCTCACCATCACGAAGGAAGCGCCGAACTACGAGATTCGGTAGCGCCGCGGCTCGCGGCGTCCCGCCGCGACGTATTAGGCCTTCGGCTTCGACCCACCCCCGAAGACACGCCCCAAGAGCCGGATCGGATCATAGGCTTGGTCGACGACGCGTTCCTTGAGCGGGATGATCGCGTTGTCGGTGATCGTGATGTGCTCCGGGCAGACCTTCGTGCAGCACTTCGTGATGTTGCAGTAGCCGATTCCGTGCGCGCGTCGCAACTCCTCGAGTCGGTTCTCCACGTCCAACGGGTGCATCTCGAGCGCAGCGGCGTAGACCAGGAAGCGCGGCCCGATGAACTCGTCGAACTTCTGGTGGTCGCGGAGGACGTGGCAGACGTCCTGGCAGAGGAAACACTCGATGCACTTCCGGAACTCCATCACGCGGTCCACGTCGTCTTGGGCCATACGCCAGGTTCCGTCGGGCGCGTCGGCGGGGCGCGGCTTGAACGGCTTGATCTTCTTCTTCACGTGGAAATTCCACGAGACGTCCGTGACGAGATCGCGAACGGGCGGGAACGCGCGCATCGGCTCGACCTTCACCGGCTGGTCGAGCGGCAGGTCGCTCAGCCGCGTCATGCACATGAGGCGCGGCACCCCGTTGACCTCCGCCGAGCACGACCCGCACTTGCCTGCCTTGCAGTTCCAGCGCACCGCGAGGTCGTTGGCCTGCTTCGCCTGAATGTCGAGGACCGCGTCGAGCACGACCATGCCGTCGGAGACGGGCGTGGTGTAGTCCCGATGTCCGCCCTTGGCCGCACCAGCGCCCTTGGCCGCACCAGCGCTCTTGACGGCACCAGCGCTCGTGGCCGACTCCGCGCCGCCTTCGCCCCCGTCGGTGCGCCAGATCCGGAACGTTGCGTCTCGCGTCATTTCATCTCCTCGATGATCCGCTTGAGTTCGGCGGTCGGCTCGGGGACGGGCACGGGCGCGATCTGCATGGCGCCGTCCGATCCGCGCCGAACGACCAGGTTGATCCGGCCCGCCGCCTCATCCTTGTTGGGGAAGTCTTCCCTAAAGTGGGCGCCGCGGCTCTCCTTTCGGAGAATCGCCGCGCGCGTGATGGCCTCCGACACGAGAAGCATGTTCTTCAGATCGAGCGCCGTGTGCCACCCGGGATTGAATTCGCGGTTCCCCTGCACGGCAACCCGCGCCGCGCGCCGGTTCAAGGCGCCGATCGTTTCCAACGCGCGGTTCATTTCCTCCTCGCGGCGAACGATCCCGACCAGGTCCTGCATGCAGTCTTGGAGCTCCGATTGGAGCAGGAACGGGGCGGTGTCCGCGGCCGCCGGCCGGCCGAACGGCTCCATCGCCGCGCGTTCCGCGGCTTCCACGTCCCCGTCGCCGATCTTGCCGGCGGGGTGTTCCTTGGCCCAAGTGGCGGCATGGTCGCCCGCCAGCTTTCCGAACACGAGAAGGTCGGAGAGCGAGTTCCCGCCGAGTCGATTCGCTCCGTGGAGGCCCGCCGCGCATTCGCCCGCGGCGAAGAGGCCGGGCAAGGTCGACATCTGCGTCTCGGCGTCGACGCGCACGCCTCCCATCATGTAATGCGTGGTCGGACCGACCTCCATCGCCTCCTGCGTGATGTCGATGTCGGCGAGTTCCTTGAACTGGTGGTACATGCCCGGGAGCTTTCGCTTGATGTGCTCGACCGAGTTCGGGAGCTTCTCCTTGACCCACGCGATGTCCAGGAAGACGCCGCCGTGCGGGCTCCCGCGTCCCGCCTTGACCTCGCGATTGATGCAGCGCGCCACGTGGTCGCGCGTCAGGAGCTCCGGCGGGCGGCGCGCGTTCTTGTCGCCCTGGCAATAGCGCCATCCCTCCTCTTCGTTCTCCGCGGTCTGACCCGCGTAGAGCGGCGGAATGTCGTCGAACATGAATCGACGGCCTTCGCTGTTTCGGAGCACGCCGCCCTCGCCGCGCACGCCCTCGGTCACGAGGATCCCGCGCACGCTCGGGGGCCATACCATTCCGGTCGGATGGAATTGCACGAACTCCATGTCCATGAGATCGGCGCCCGCGTCGTAGGCCAACCCGAGTCCGTCGGCGGTGTATTCCCAGCTGTTGCTCGTGACGCGGAACGCGCGGCCGATGCCGCCCGTCGCGAGCACCACGGCCTTCGCGCGAAACACCTTGAGCCGGCCACGTTCCCGATCGTAGGCGAACGCGCCCGCGATCCGATCGCCGTCACGCAGGAGCTTCAGCACGGTGTGCTCCATGTGGACGTCGATGCCCTGATGGATGCCGTGGTCTTGGAGCGTGCGGATCATCTCGAGGCCCGTTCGGTCGCCGACGTGGGCTAAGCGCGGGTAGCGGTGGCCGCCGAAATTCCTCTGCAAGATGCGGCCGTCGGGCGTTCGGTCGAAGAGCGCGCCCCACGCTTCCAGCTCATGAACGCGCGCGGGGGCCTCTTTCGCGTGGATCTCGGCCATCCGGTATTGGTTCAGGTACTGCCCGCCGCGCATCGTGTCCGTGAAGTGGACCTTCCAGTCGTCGCGGTCGTCGACGTTCGCGAGCGCGGCCGCGACACCCCCCTCGGCCATCACCGTGTGCGCCTTGCCGAGGAGCGACTTGCACACCACGCCGACCTTCACCTTGGCGGCGGAGGCGGCGATCGCCGCGCGGAGCCCTGCGCCGCCGGCGCCGATGACGAGAACGTCGTGCTCGATGGTCTCGTAGCCGGGCATCAGAAGATCCTCCAATCGGACCAGATGCCCATCGAGCAGAGGCGAACGTAGAGGTCGGAGAAACCGACCCAGGCGAGGCTGAGCCACGCCCACCGCATGTGGCGCCGATTCAGGCAGGTGACGCACTTGTAGGCCGCGAAGCGCGCCGGCTTTCCCGAGAGATGATCGATCCGGCCGCCGACCAGATGACGAAGCGAGTGGCAGCCGAACGTGTAAGAACTCAAGAGCGCGACGTTCAGCGCCAAGACGAGCGTCCCGATGCCCAGGCCGAACACCTTCACGCCGGTGACGGGGTCGGGGAACCAAAGCGCCTCCCAGACGTCGTACGTGAGAAACGCGATGATCGGGAACGACAGGTAGAGGAAGTAACGGTGGATGTTCTGCATGATCAGGGGGAACGCCGTCTCCCCTTTGTACTTCGTGTGCGGCTCGCCCACCGCGCAGGCGGGCGGGTCGGCCACGACCGCCTTGTAGTAGGCGCCGCGGTAGTAGTAGCAGGTCAGCCGGAATCCGCCGGGAATCCAGAGAATCAGGAACGCGGCGGAGAAGGGAAGGAGCGCCGGCCACCACGACGGCTTCGGTCCGAAGAAGGCCTCGGGGGAGCCGAAGATCTCCGGCGAATAGAACGGCGACAGGTAGGGTCCGAATCGATAGTGCTCCCCTTGGAACGCGGCCCACGTCGCGTAGGCCACGTAGCAAGCGAACCCGAGAACGATCGCGAGGGGCTGGATCCACCAGACGTCGCTCCGGGACGTCTCGCCGAAGCGCCGCTGCCGGGGCAGGGGGAGCGGTGTGGTGGTCATCGGATCGTTTCCGTGCGGCGCGCGCGGGCTCGCATCTCGAAAATCCTCCATCGACGTTGTTCGGGGCCTGGGCAGTGTCACCGCCGAATATACTGCACCGGAGGCCGCGTTCGCCACGTCCGCCCGCGGAGGG
>DATEND010000116.1:0-2409 GCA_035275245.1 Candidatus Eiseniibacteriota bacterium | reverse complement strand
TGCTGATCCTGGCGGCGACCCTCGCGGTGACCGACCAGACCAGCGCGAAGGTCCTGAAGCCGATCTTCAAGCGCCCGCGTCCGTCGGTCGTCGTGGCCGATTCGAAGCCGCTCTTCGGCGTGCGGCGCTCCTACGCGTTCCCGTCGGTCCACGCCACGAACTTCTTCGCGGCGGCGCCCATCGTCGGCGCCGTTTTCCCTTCGCTCCGCGTCACGGCGTACGTGCTCGCGGCGGCGGTCTCCTTCTCACGCGTTTACGTCGGGGATCATTGGCCGACCGACGTCATCGGCGGAGCCATCCTCGGGCTCTTTTTCGGATGGCTCGGTCGCCGGGCGCTCTTCCGTCTCGAGCGGACGCTCAGTTCCCGCCGGGATCCAGCCGAAGAAGCGCCCAGTGCCGGCCCGTGACGCCGAGGTCGCGGCGGTGGGAGTAGAATCGATCGGTCCGGCAGGACGTGCATTCCGCCGCCACGTGGATTCGCGCGACCCGAACGCCCGCTTCGACCAGCGATCGGGCGATGAGGCCGGGCAAATCGAGGGCGAAACGGCCGCTGGGGTGCGGAATCAGGCAATTCGACGGCACGGCGCCTGCAACTTCGGGACCGACGGGGTAACAACAGGCATGGATACACGGTCCGATCGAGACCGAGAGGGAGGACGGGGCGATCCCTTGGCGCCAGAGGCGCTCGACCGCGCGCACGCCGATGCCGAGGCGCGAACCGCGCCACCCGCTATGGAGCAGGGCGCCCCGGCGGGCGTCGCTCGACACGATCGCGACGGGCGCGCAGTCGGCCACCGTGACCGCGACGCACGGATCGCCCGTCTCGACCGACATGCCGTCCGCTTCGGACCCGGCTTCGGCGGGCGTCACGATCGCGGCGCCGTGCACCTGTCGCGGCATCTTGGGCCCGTCATCGGGAAGGCCGGCCGCCGCGCGCAGGCGGCTCCGATTCTCGCGCACCGCCTCCGGGCGATCACGGACGGAGAGCCCGAGGTTCAGGGTGGCGTGGGGTCCCTCGCTCACGCCGCCGAATCGCGTCGTCATCGCGAACCAAGCGCCGTCGGGCAGCGTGCCGGGAGGGGGGCGCCAAAAGAAGGAGGGGTCCGTCGTCACGCTACGGTCGGGGCTCATGGCCGCTCCATTCTTGCCGCGAGCCGCGTCGTCGCGCAAGGACTCTGCGCAATTCTTGTCGCCGCGGGGTGCGCGCGCGCGCCGGTCGCGTCTTCCGGAGCGGACGCACGTGCGCGCTTCCTCGCGACCTACGGGCGCGCGGAGCCCGCGTCCCGGGGCGGCGGCTTTCTTTCCGCACGGCGCGATGGAAAGCGACAGGGGACGATCGACCTTCGATGGGCCTACACTGCCGACAGCACCGTGGTGGTCGGTTACGCCGGCCCGGTGCGCGCGCTCGACGCGTCGCTCTTCGGGGATTCGATCTACGTGGCGCTCCGCTCGATGGATCTGGGTTTCGCGGGAATCGTGCCGCGGGAAGAGGGCTTGGGCCCGCGCGGGCTCCGGTTCCTGAGCCGGCCGTGGGACTTCGGCGGCGCCTGGATCCGCGACGCGCTCGACGAAATGAGCGTCGAGTCGATCGAAAAGGGCTGGCGTCTCACCGGGACGGTTGTCTCCGCCAGAGGGACGCATCCGGTCGCGCTGGAGATCGACTCGAAGGGAGATCCGAAGCGCCTTCGCATCGGCCGCGCCGGACGGGAGGGAACGCTGATCATCGTTCGGTACGGCCCGACGCGCTCGTACCGGGGCGGGCGTTTGCCCCGATGGATCGAGTGGGAGCATGGGCCCTCGCTCCTCCGCCTCGCGATCGACGAATACGCCCGTGCATCGCCGGGGCGCTTGCGCCATCCGCCCGCGGCCGATCCGGATTGGGAAATGATGGCCCTGGATGACCCGCGGAGCCGCGACCTGCTCCGGCGTTTCCTTGGCGTTGGAGAGGAGGAAGTCGCCCCATGACGAAGCGCCCGTGGATTCAAGGCGTGGCCCGCGCGGTGCTCGTCTTTTGCGCCGCCGCGATTGGCGTCGGCGCCGCGGTCGCCGCCGACGAGGGCGCCGACCAAGTCGTCGCCATGGTTCGCCGCGTCTTCACGGCGCCGGAGGCAACGGCACGCGTCACCATCGAGCGGAGCGATCCGTTCGGCGGGCCTCCGGCTCGCGAGCAGGGGCGGATCTGGTTTCTTCCCGGCCGCGGTCTGCGCTACCGGTCCGGGGAGAAGGGGGGCCAGGATCTGGTGATCGACCGGGCCAAGGACTCGTTTCTCATGTACAGCTCGCAGGAGGAGATCCTCTATCGAGGCGTCTATGGCCGGGCGCCCGCGCGCTTGCGCCGTCTGATCGAGGAGCCGGAGGAGGCCCTCTCGAAAAAGCTCTCGCCTGCACCCGAGCGCCGCGACGTTCGCG
>DATEND010000115.1:0-9411 GCA_035275245.1 Candidatus Eiseniibacteriota bacterium | reverse complement strand
TGGGCGCCTGGTTCGGGCCGAACCCGGGTTCCTCGTTGACTTCGGTTCCGGCATCCCACAGCTCCAACTTGGCGGTCATGTCGCCGCTCACCGCGCGGCCCTTGCCGTCGAACAACGCGATTCCCGCCTCCGCTGGCGCGTAGAAGAGGTCGTTCGACTGACCGAACATCGTCGCGAACGAGAGCCGGTCGCCAGGATTTGCCGTGACCGTGAATTCATAGACCTTTCCTGGGAGCGCGGGGCCCGGCTCGGCGTCTCCCTTCGGCGTGCTGAACACCCCGACCGATAGCACGCCCTCGTGGCCCTTGCAGTGCTCCGCCAGCGCCGCCGGATTCCCGTCCTCCGCCTGCGTTTCCATTCCCCATCCGAGATCGGTCTTCCCGACCGTGAACAACGGGCCGACCCCGCGATGAACCACCCACACGCCCGGCGAATTGGGCGCGGGAGCGGTCTCGCCCTTCATCGTTTTGAGGGTCGCGGCCGTGGAGACGTTTTCGATTCGGACCGTGAACATCGTCCCCTTCGCCATCGACTCGCTGCCTGCCCGGGACGCGGCCGGCAACGCCAGAAGAACCATCAATAGCCAGAGCTTGCGGGACATCCTTTCTCTCCTTCGTTGAGGGTCGAACATGGCCGTCCGGGTTTGGCCGGTCACCGGCATCAATGACGACGCGCGCCGGAAGGTTCCCCCGATTTGCCGGGAACCCGGCTGCCACTGGGCGCATTGACGCTACGGACGCCAGCAGCCGATGCCGCAGCCCGAGACCACCGTCACCAGAGGAGCGCTCTCATGACCGTCGCGAAGAAGACCGCACCGACCAGTCCCGGGCCGCCGCACGAACCCCACGATTCCCACGAAGCCCCGGGCATCCATTCCGAGAATTTCAAGTTTCCGAAGGGATTTCTCTGGGGCGCCGCTACCTCCTCGCACCAAGTGGAAGGGAACTGCAAGGACAACGACTGGTGGGCGTGGGAGCAATCGGGGAAGGTGGCGGTGCCGTCGGGCGACGCATGCGACCATTTCAATAAATTCCGAGAGGATTTCGACCACGCCCGGACGATGAACCACAACGCGCACCGGTTCTCGCTCGAATGGAGCCGAATGGAGCCGGAGGATGGCCGGTTCAGCGAAGAAGGATTTCGGCATTATCGCGAGGTGATCGAAGCGCTACGCCAGCGGGGCATGGAGCCCGTCGTGACGATCTTCCACTACACGCTGCCGCAATGGCTGGCCGAGAAGGGCGGCCTGGAGCATCCGGAGTTCGAGCGCTATTTCGAGCGGTTCGTCACGCGTGTGGCCGCGGACTATGGCGACATCGTGCGTTGGTGGATCACGTTCAACGAGCCCGTCGTCCAGGTGTTCAAGGGATGGATCCTCGGTCAGTGGCCGCCCGGCAAGATGCAGGACTTTCCGGCCGCGCTCAAGGTGATGCGGAACATCCTGCGCGCCCACGTCAAGGCATACCACGCGATCCACCAGCGGCGTCCCGACTCCATGGTGAGCACTGCCAAGCACGCGCTCGCCCTCACGCCCTGCAACAACAAGAGCCGGCTCGATCGCCTGTCGGTGGCGGTGCGCACCTACCTGTTCAACCACCTATTCTTGGACGCACTCCACACCGGAGCGCTGCGCGTACCGGGACTCTTCTGGGAGCGCCTGCCGCAGGCCCGCACGCTCGATTACATTGGCCTCAACTACTACACACGCGATTTCGTTCAGAACAAGGGGTTCTCCCTACCCGGGCTCCTGGGGCACATCTGCACTCTGGAGCACCACCAAAGTGTCGGAAAACGGAACGACCTCGGCTGGGAAGTCTACCCGGAGGGCTTGGCGCACTTTCTCAAGGTGTATTCGCGTTACAAGCTCCCGATCCTGATTACGGAGAACGGTCTTCCCGCGGCCCGCGACGACGATCGCTGGACCTTCCTCTACCTACATCTCTGGCAGGTGGCGCGCGCGATCAGCGACGGGGTCCCCGTCGTCGGATACCTCCACTGGTCGCTCCTCGACAACTACGAGTGGGCGGACGGGTACGGCGCGCGGTTCGGCTTGCTCGAAGTGGACTACGCGACGCAGAAACGGACCGTCCGCGAGAGCGCCCGCCGCATGGGCGAGATCGCCGCAAGAAACGAGCTCTAGCGCCACGCGTTGCCTTTCGCGAGGCGCGCCGCTCTCGCGCCGGGAACCTTTTCGTCCAGCACTTCCTTGCAGAGGCAGGGTCCACCACGAACCAACCCGCCGCGCTGCGGCGACACAGGAAGGAGATGCTATGAGCAAGACACGTGTTTTCTCGAGCGCACTCGTCGTAGCGGCGTTCGCCGTCTCGGGATTTGCCGTGCCGCCCAGGGCAGCGGACGCCGCCGCAACCAAAGCCGCCCTCACGCTCGACGGTGCAAAGCGCGTCGCGGCGGCCGCCACGACCGAGGCAAAGCGCCTCATGGCTCCGAGTGGAGCCATCGCCATCGTCGATGACGGTGGCCACCTGCTTTATCTCGAGCGCCTCGATAACACCTTCCCGGCGGCAGCGGTGGTCGCGGTAGAGAAAGCCCGCACCGCCGCCACGTTCCGCCGCCCGACCCGGGCGTTCGAGGAGGCCGTCAAGGGCGGCAGACTCGCTCTCCTGGGCGTCGATGTCATGACGCCGCTCCAAGGCGGCGTTCCGATCGTGGTGGACGGCCAGGTTGTCGGAGCCATTGGCGTCAGCGGTGCCGCGAGCGCCCAGCAGGACGACGACATCGCCCAGGGGGCCGCGACGGCGTGGGACAAGATGGCGGCTGCCACCGCATCGAACGGAGGGGCGCGATGAACAGGCGATCGTTCTCGCGACCGGCACTTTGGCTGGCGGCTCTGCTACTCGGGCCGGCGCTCGCGGGCGCCGCCGACTCGGACCAGCCATCCATACAAGCGACCGGGAGCTCCGTCACCTACTTCCGCGCCGAGAATGTGGCGAAGTCCTTCGCCCAAGGCGCCGTGCTCTTCGATCGGGGCGCGAACTACATGATCCACACGAGCCGGCGCATCGCGCCCGGAATGGCGGAGGTGCATGCCAAGGATACGGACCTTATCTACGTGGTGGAGGGCTCCGCGACATTCGTAACCGGGGGCAGTGTCGTGGCGGGGACCACGTCGGCGCCGGACGAGATCCGTGGCAGCTCCATCGACGGAGGAGAAACGCGCGCCCTCGCGAAGGGGGACGTGATCGTTGTCCCGGCTGGAACGCCGCACTGGTTCAAGGCGGTGCGCGGACCGTTGCTCTATTACACCATCAAGGTGCGTTAGGAGGAGATGACATGAACGCCGTTGTGATCCGGGCCGCTCGCGTCGCCGCGACCGTGCTCCTACTCGGAATGGGCCCGGTGACGGCAACCGCCGGCGCCATGTGGGACGATGCGACTCCCACCGGCACCGCGGACGCGGCCATCGACCTGGCAAGCGCGGACGGCTTGTCGCTGATCCGTGGAACGTGGCGCTTCCACGACGTCAGCATCTCGGAGGTGGCGTTCCGATCCGTGGGCGCCGATCTCAAGCCCTCGGGACCGCCGAACCGAACGTACGACTTCGATCCGCATGCCGGGGCGGCGGATTTCGACGACTCCCAGTGGGAGACGATCGATCCGGCCACGCTCTCCGCCCGCCGCTCGAACGGCAGGCTCTGCTTCGACTGGTATCGCCTCACCGTTACGGTTCCCGAACGGATCGGCGACTTCGATCCGACCGGCGCGAGCGTCGTATTCGACATCGTGGTCGACGACTACGCCGAGGTCTGGGTGGATGGCCGACTATCGCGTGAACTCGGGCAGCGGGGCGGGGGCGTCGTGGCCGGCTGGAACGCTCCGAACCGACTCGTGATCGGACGCGGGGTGCGTCCCGGACAGAAAATCCAACTCGCCGTGTTCGGGATCAACGGCCCGATCTCGGCCTCGCCCGAGAACTACATCTGGATCCGCTCGGCGCGGCTCGAGTTTTACCGCGCCGCCGACTCCCGGTCGACGCTCCGGGGAAGTCCCGTCGAGGTGTTCCACGCGACTCCAGCGCTCGAGGCGATCGTGCCGTCCAGCGCGGTGGTGGAGAAACTAGCGGACGGATTCCAATTCACGGAGGGCCCGGTCTGGTCGCGGGAGGGAGCCCTCCTATTCAGCGATCCCAACACGAACGCGATCTATCGCTGGACCTCCGAGGAAGGCGTAACCGTGTACCGGCGGAACAGCGGGTACGACGGAGCCGACGTCGGGGGCCTCCACCAGCCCGGCTCGAACGGGCTCGCGTTCGACGCGCAGGGCCGGCTCACGATCTGCGAGCATGGGAATCGGCGTGTCACGAGGCTCGAATCGGATGGGAGGCTCACGGTTCTCGCGGACCGCTACGAGGGCAAGCGGCTCAACAGCCCCAACGACCTCGTGTACCGCTCCGACGGGGCGCTGTACTTCACCGACCCGCCGTTCGGGCTCCCCAAGGTTCACGACGATCCGGCGCGGGAGCTGACGGTCAGCGGCGTCTTCTGCCTCAAGGATGGCAAGCTTCGGCTTGTTGCCGATGACTTCACCGGACCGAACGGGATCGCGTTCTCGCCGGACGAGCGCTTTCTGTACGTCTCGAACTGGGACGTGAAGCGGAAGGCCATCATGCGGCACGAGGTGACTTCGGACGGCTCTCTGAGGAACGGGCGTGTGTTCTTCGACATGACCGGCGCGCCCGGCGAGGAGGCGCTGGACGGCCTGAAGGTGGACCGGGCGGGAAACGTGTACTCCTCCGGGCCCGGCGGCGTGTGGGTCTTTTCGCCGGCCGGAAAGCACCTCGGCACGCTGCGCTTCCCCGAGCTCCCCGCGAACATGGCCTGGGGCGACCCCGACCGAAGGACACTCTACCTCTGCGCGCGGACGGGGCTCTATCGCGTGCGCCTGGAGATGGAGGGTGCGCCGGTGGCGATGCGGCACTAGGCCGCCTTCCGGGGCCTCCGTTGAACGGCCATCATGACCGCGGTGAGCGCGCCCATGAAGACCATGAAGGGCCCGCGGTGCTCGGCGTAGAACCCCAGGACGTGCTTCCAACCGAGGGAATAGCCGCGGCTCGCCTTCCGCCCCAGGGCGCCGAGCCGCTCGAACCCGCGGTGCGTCAGCTGGACGTGGGTCTCGTTACCCTCCGCGACGAAGCGCACTTCTACGTCCTGTGCGGTAGCGGGATCCTGCCCGGGGTGCCATGTGAACGCGACGCGGCGCGGTGGCTCCCAGGCGGTGACGGTGCCCCAGATCGATTCGCTTCCGCCTCGAATCCGCTCGAGGATGCGGCCGCCGACGCGCCCTTCCATGATCACGGTTTCCGCGTCGGCTTGCCCAATGGAATGGGAGCGGAGGGGCCACCACGTCGCCATCTCGGCGGTGAATCGGCGGAATGCGTGGTCCACCGGCGCCTTCACGGTAACGCTCCTGACAACCGGGGTGATGGCTGCTTCCTCGGATGGGGTCATTTGGTTCGCTCCTCGAATGAGTTCGCGTACGCCTGGAGCGCGTCGGTCCACATGCGGTCCACGTACGTTCGCAGGGCAGCGATCCCGGCCGGATCCGGCCGGTAGATGTGCCGGCGTCCATCGCGCCGGCTCCGCACGAGCCGCGCCCGGCGGAGCACGGCCAGGTGCTGCGACACAGCCGGCTGGCTCACCCGGAGGAAGCCGGCCAGCTCGCCCACCGCGTGGGGGCGCCTCCGCAGCCGATCGAAGAGGCGCCGGCGAGTGGAATCGGCAAGGGCCGTGATGCACAACGCATAAGTCATTGCTTATATGATACGCCGCTGCGGGCGCGGTGTCAAGAGGGATCCGCTACGCGGCGGCGCGTCCGGAGATCGGCGTAGGCGCGCGGTTCAGCGAATCCACGGAGCGGCCTCCCGGTCGACGATCCAGACCAGCGAGCCGGAGTCGGGATTCAAGCGCTGAATAGGGAGGGACGGTGCGGTTTCTGGGCCCTCGAGCACACGGCGGAGGGTAGACGCCTTGGCGGCGCCGGAGACCAGAACGACGAGACTCCCCGCGTGATTCAATACGGGCAGCGTGAGGGTGATGCGCCATTCGTCCCCGGCAGGACCGCGGGTCGCGACCGCCAGCCTGCCGTCCTCCTCGAGCGCGTCGCTTCCGGGAAAGAGCGATGCGGTGTGCCCGTCGGCGCCCATTCCCAGGAGCACGAGATCGAATCGGGGGAGCCCGCGTGGCTCGAGCTCGAAAAATTCGCGGAGCGCGCCCGAATACCGGGCCGCCGCATCCCGCGGGTCAGGATGCGCCGCGGGAATGGGGTGGACGTTCTCGGGAGGGAGCGGCACGTGCGAGATCAGGGTCTCCCTCGCCATCCGATAGTTGCTGCGGGGATCGTCGGGCGGCACGTGGCGCTCGTCACCCCAGAAGATGTGGACGCGTGCCCAGTCGAGCGGGCCGTCGCTCCACTTCCGCCAGGTCGCCGCGATCTGCGCGTACGCGGCTCGCGGAGTGTCCCCTCCAGCGAGCGCCGCGGTGAAGCGGCCGCGGGCGCGGATCGCCTCCCATGCATAGACCTGGAACTCGTCGGCAGCCGTGCGGGCCAAGGAGTCGGCGTCGGGCGCGACGTGGAGGCGACCGCGCATCAACCCCCCGTAAGCTGTGCCACCGTCGCGGGCGATGAGTCAACTGCCGCCCGCCCAACCTCTCGCCCGTGCGCGAGGCCCTCGATGCACCGCGCCACCAGCGCCGTCCATCCAGTCTGATGGCTCGCGCCGACGCCGCGGCCGTTGTCGCCGTGGAAGTACTCGTGGAAGAGTACAAGGTCACGCCACGCCGGATCGTCGGCGAAGCGGGGGTCGCCGCCGTGACACGGCCGTGCGCCGTCGGCGCCCGGGAGAAAAATGCGCGTGAGGCGCAGTGCCAATTCGCGCGCCACCTCGTCCAGGTTCATCCAGACTCCCGAACCGGTGGGGCACTCCACCTTGAAGTCGTCGCCGTAGAAGTGGTGGTAGCGTTCCAGGGCCTCGATCAACAGGTAGTTGACCGGAAACCACACCGGGCCGCGCCAGTTTGAATTTCCCCCGAACAACCCGGTGTTCGATTCGCCTGGAACGTAATCCACTCGATGCTCCTCCCCCATGACGTCGAAGACGTAGGGGCTGTCCTTGTGGATCGCCGAAAGGGATCGGATTCCGAACGGCGAAAGGAACTCTTTCTCGTCGAGCATGTACTGGAGCACGCGCCGCAGGCGCTCCTTCGAGGGGATCGCGAGCAGACGGTGGCCGTGCGATCCCGCACCGCCCTCGTGGTCTTTCGACATGTATGAAATGTGATGAGCGAGGTCCTGGCGGTTTTCAAGGAACCAGTCGAGCCGCTTCTTGAATCCCGGCAGGCGTTGGATTTGATCCTCTTCCAGGATCTCGCATGCGATCAGCGGTAGAAGGCCGACCATCGATCGGACCTTGAGGGGTATCTCGCGGCCGTTCACGTGCAGGCGGTCGTAGTAGAAACCGTCCTCCTCGTCCCAGAGGCCGGTGCCACCGAGGGAATTCATGGCGTCGGCGATGGCGACGAAGTGCTCGAAGAACTTCGAGGCCAGATCCTCGGTGGCGGGATTCTCGCGCGATAGCTCCATCGCGATGGAGAGCATCGTGGCACAGTAGAAGGCCATCCACGCCGTGCCGTCGGCCTGCTCCAGGTGCCCGCCGGTCGGGAGCGGGCGCGAGCGGTCGAAGACCCCGATGTTATCCAGTCCGAGGAAGCCGCCGCTGAACAGATTGTGCCCTTCGGCGTCCTTCCGGTTGACCCACCAGGTAAAGTTGATGAGCAGCTTCTGGAAGACGCGCGAGAGAAAGACGCGGTCCCGTGCGCCGCGGACGCCCGTCATCTTGTAGACCCGCCAGCATGCCCACGCATGGACCGGCGGGTTCACGTCTCCGAACGCGAATTCATACGCCGGCACCTGGCCGTTCGGGTGTGTGTACCACTCGCGGAGGAAGAGGACGAGCTGATCCTTGGCGAACTGCGCGTCCACTCGCGCGAACGGGATCATGTGGAACGCGAGGTCCCAAGCGGCATACCAGGGATACTCCCACTTGTCGGGCATCGAGATGACGTCGCGGTTATAGAGATGGCCCCACTCGGCGTTCCGCCCCTCGAGGCGCGCGCGAGGAGGGGCCGGCTGGGACGGGTCGCCCTCGAGCCAGTGCTTCACGATGTAGTGAAAGAACTGCTTCGACCAAAGGAGACCGGCATACGCTTGGCGAGCAACGCGGCGCTCCTCCTCGGTGGCGGCCGCCGGAATCCGGGTCGCGTAGAACTCCTCGGCCTCCTGGATCCGGCGGTTCACGACCCAGTCGAACTCCGGGCCGAATGGGCAAAATGGCGATTCGCCCTCCGCGAAGAGCCGAAGACGCACGACCGCCTTCTCCCCGGCTGGGATTCTCATCTTGTAGTGGGCCGCGGCCTTGGTCCCGGTCCTCGCGGAGTTGATCGCGTCGGTCCGGCCGTGGATCAGATACTCGTGGAAGGCGTCCTTCACGTAGGGTTGCGGGTTCTCGCCCCCGAAGAGCCGCGCGACGTTCGTCTCGTTGTCGGTGAATAGGAACTCGACGTGCTGCCCGGGAAGCGGCTCCACCTCCAAGCGATAGCGGCCGAGCGTTTCGTGGTCCGCGACCAGCGTGCCGTTGCCGTGATGCCGGATCCGGGGCTTGGGCCAGTAGCCTTCGCCCGTACGCCCCCACGACCACGTGTTTCGGAACCAAAGCGTGGGGAGGAGGTGCAACGACGCCGCATCCGGACCCCGATTCGTCACGGTCAGGCGAATCAGGATGCAATCGGGCGAGCCCTTCGCATACTCGGCCTGCACGTCGAAGTACCGGTTCTCGGCGAAGACGCCCGCATCGTCCAGCTCGAACTCGGGCGCGTTCTGGCCGCGGCGCCGGTTCTCCTCGAGGAGGCGTGCGTACGGAAACTCCGACTGGGGATACTTGTAGAGCGCCTTCATATAGGAGTGGGTCGGGGTCGCGTCGAGGTAGAAGTACTGCTCCTTCACGTCCTCGCCGTGATTTCCTTCGGGACCGGTCAAGCCGAAGAGCCTCTCCTTCAGGATCGGGTCCTTGCCGTTCCAGAGAGCGACTCCGAAACAGAGGCGTCCTTCCCGGTCGGAGATGCCAAGGAGCCCATCCTCGCCCCACCGGTAGGCGCGGCTCCGGGCATGGTCGTGCGGGAAGTAGCCCCAGCAGTCGCCGTGCTCGGAATAATCTTCACGCACCGTGCCCCACTGGCGCTCCGCCAGGTACGGGCCCCAGCGCTTCCAGTTGCGCTCACGTCGCGCATCCTCGAGAAGGCGAGTCGCTTCCATTTCCGTGAAGCCGGGGGTCGTGCGCATGGCGGTTCCTTTGCGGCTCCGGCGTCGCGTCGTGCGCGTCCGCCGGTCCAAGAGCGGTCG
>DATEND010000114.1:0-3377 GCA_035275245.1 Candidatus Eiseniibacteriota bacterium | reverse complement strand
AAATAGACCGCGACGCCGAGCAGGCACACGACCAGCGCCAAGACCAGGATTCCGGTCCGGCCTTTGAGGAGCTTACTTTGTGGCAGCGCCAGGCTGCTTGGCAGGTTCATTGGGATTCCCCTCGGCCAGCGTGTACGCGGTAGCGACGAAGTCGGCTTGCACGGTGTCGTCCAAATCGCCCTTGTCAAATCCCTTCAACTTGAGCTGCGAGACGTTGACGAGCCGGCTGAGCTCGGCGATCTCGCTTAGGAACGTGCCGGCGCGATGGAAGCCGCCCGTCACGGAAACCTGCACGGGATTCTCCGTGAAGTACGTCTGCGGATTGGCCGTGCCGGGCTTGAAGAGGAGGAACTTCACTCCCGCTTCCTGGCCCGCGATCGTGACCTTGCGAAGAAGGCTCGCCACTTCCTTCTGGCTGGGCAGGAGCTCCTGCGCCACTTCCCAGCGCTGATTCAGGAGCGCGAACTCCTTCTTCAATTCGGGGAGCCGGTTCACGAGCTGCTGCGCCTTCGTCAGCTCGTTCGACTTCTTGGTGTATGTGTCCTTGAGGGTCGCGATCTCCTTGGAGCGCGCCTTGAAGTTGAACGGCACGAAATCGGCGAACACGTAGAAATAGACGAGCGCCGCGGTGCCCAGCCCGACCAGGATCATCTTTTGGGTTTTCGGATCCTTCAGGTCCATCGCTCTCCCCTGCGCGTCGTCCGCGTCGCCCTGACTACAGCGTCATCGCCGCCGTGACTTTGAACTTCACAACGTTCCGCTGGTCGATAATGCCCTTCTCGGCGATCTGCAGATCGACGCTCCCGTAGAGCGGCGATGCCTCGAGCCGCGACATGAAGTCGGCGACGAGGAGATTCGAGAAGGTGACGCCCTCGATGAGCACCTTGTCCGGGCCGTTCTCTTCGTAGCTGACGAGCCAGAGGTGCTCGGGAATGCATCGGCTCAGCTCGTCCACGAGCTTCACGCGCCAGAGCCGCGTCTTGTCCAGGTTCGTGATCACGTTCAAGCGCCGCGTGAGTTCCTCGCGCTTCTGCGTGAGCTCCTGGATCGTCTGGATCTGCGGGCGGAGCTTCTCCGCCTCCTGCTCGGCGCGCGCGATGTCCGCCTTCAGGCGGCCGACCTGCATCGCCTGCACGACCGAGAAGGCCGTGAACAGTGCGGCGACCAGAAGCAGGACCAGGACGGGCAGGAGCGCGCCGAACTTCGGCATCGTGAAGCTCCGGCGGACCTGGCGTTCGTCGCGGGGCAGCAGGTTGATGCGAATCATGGACTCAATCCCCCTATCGCAGCGCGAGGCCGATGGCCACGGTGAGAACCGGGGCCACGCTCTCCGGCGAATCGCCGTTGAAGAGGCCCGAATCGACCTGGAGCCGCTGCATCGGATTCACGACGTCGACCGGCACCTGGTGTCGAGCGTTCAGGAACTCCGCAAGACCGGGCACGCGGGCGCTTCCGCCCGACACCAAGATCCGGTCAACGCGGTCGGCGTCCCCCGCCGACTTCAAGTAGGCGATGGCGCGGTCGATCTGCACCGAGAGGTCCTCGCACGTCGACTGGACGATCGACGCCACGTCGATCGGGCCGTCGCCGCGCCCGCGAAGCGCGCTCAGGGCCTCCGCCTGGCTCACGTTGTACCGGCGCTGAATGCCCTCGACGAACGAGTTGGCGCCGACCGAGAGGTCCTTCGTGAAATGGGGGATCTGGTTCCGGACGATGTTCAGGTTCGTGATCTCCGCTCCGATGTTCACGAGCGCGACCGTCTCGTCCGAGTGCAGATCGTAGTTGGCTTCGATGGCGTTCTGGATCGCGAAGGAGTCGACGTCGATGATCGTCGGCGTGAGGCCCGCCTCGCGAATGATCTCCGCGTGATTCTGGATCATGTCCTTCTTCGCGGCGACCAGGAGCACCTGCATCTTCTTCGAGTCGACGTTGGGATTGATGATCTGGAAGTCGAGCGAGACGTCGTTGATGTCGTAGGGAACGTGCTGCTCCGCCTCCCACTGGATCGCCTCCTTGGCGTCCTCTTCGCTGAGCTTGTCCATCAAGATCTTCTTCACGATGACGGCGCGCCCGGAGACGGCGGTCACCACGTTCTTGTTCTTGATCTGGCGCGATTCGATCAGGTTCGTGACGGCCTCGTGGACCATCTGGCGGTCCATGATCTCCCCGTCCACGATGGCCTCGCTCAAGGGCTCCGAGATCCCGTAGTTGACCAGGCGATCCCCCGAGCGGTCGTGCACGATCTCGGCGACCTTGATGGAGCTCGAACCGATATCGAGTCCGATCGTGCTCTTCTTCTTGCCAAACATGTCGCGCTCCGCTTTGTGGTGGGATACGGCCACCCCGCACCCGACTTTGCGGGGACCTGCCGCGGCTGGATCGAGCAAGTTCCATGCCACGGCGTCGATCAACCCTAACGTAAGTCTTTTTCGGTTAATGCTTTACAGCCCAGTCCGCCGCGCCTCGCGTCCCGCACTTCGAGCCGATGACCGGCGTGCATTTCGCACGCATCGGCCACGGCGCAGCCGGCAATAGCAAGCCGTTGGACGATCTCCATCCGCCAGGGCCGGGCCGCGTTGACCGTTGCTTCGGCCGTCTGGTACGGTGCGGCCATGCCTCGCTTCGCCCTTGGCGCCGCTTGGGTCGCCGCCCTTTCGGCGCTTTGGGTCTATGCGCGCACGCTTTCGCCGACCGTGGCGTGGGTGAATCAAGGCGAGGACTCCGGCGACCTTCTATCCGCCGCCGCCACGCTCGGCATCCCCCACCCCACCGGCTATCCGCTCTTCACGATCCTCGGGCGCGTCGCGAGCCTCGTTCCGCTCGGAACCGTCGCCTTTCGTATCAACCTCGTTGCCGCCTTGGCGGGCGCGGCGTCCGTCTTCTTCCTCGCGCGCCTCGTGCAGGAGCTCTGCGCGTCGCGGGAGGATCCCGTCTCGCCGAACCGGGGCGCGGGCGCGACGCTCGCGTCCCTGGCATCGGTGGGCGCGGCCCTCGCCTACGCGTTCTCGCGCGGAGCCTGGAGCCAAAGCGTCCTCGCCGAGGTCTACACGCTCAACGCGGCCTTCTTCGGCGCCGTGCTCTGGTGCCTGGCACGCGCGGAGCGAACCTCGAGCCTCCGCCATCTCTGCCTGGCGGCGTTCCTCTTCGGCCTCGGTCTCACGAATCACCGGCTCCTGCTGGCGGCCGCCCCGGCGCTCCTGCTCGTCACGTGGCGGTTCGTCTCTCAACAAAGGATCGGCAAGGCCGGACTCGTTCTTTTGCCTCTTCTGGTCGTTTGGGGCGGCACCCTCTACCTCTATCTGCCGGTCCGGGCCTGGGCCGGCCCCGAATTCTCCTGGGGCGTCCCGACGACGCCGGCCCGGTTCTGGTGGGTGGTG